>NZ_JBEXTV010000010.1:0-164995 GCF_040628835.1 Streptomyces sp. NPDC006134
CCTCGAAACCCCGCCATTCGAGCGGACGGACGGACAGCAGGCGTACGTGGGGCTGGACGTCACACTGGCGTACGCGCGGGACGCGCTGCCACGCCGACGGACAACCGTCCGTCGCGCCACCGCCATGTCCGCATACGTTCGTCCCGCTGCGAGCCGCCGGACCAACGGCGGCTCCTCACACGGGAGATCGGGGGTGCACACGTGCGCATCGGACTGCTTACAGAGGGTGGGTATCCGTACGTGAGCGGTGACGCCAGGCTCTGGTGCGATCGGCTCGTGCGCGGGCTCGCGCAGCACGAGTTCCACCTCTACGCGCTCAGCCGCAGTGAGCACCAGGAGGACGAGGGCTGGGTTCCGCTGCCGCCCCAGGTCAGCCGTGTGCGCACCGCACCGCTGTGGGGCACCGAGGACGACGGGGTGGTGTACGGGCGGCGCGCGCGCCGGCGCTTTGCCGAGTGGTACGGCGAACTCGCGGACGTCCTGTGCGCGGGCGGCGCCTCCCGGGACTCGTCCGGCGCCTCCCGGGACTCGTCCGACGTCTCCCGGGACTCGTCCGGCGCCTCCCGGGACTCGTCCGACGCCTCCCGGAATCCCGCGGCCTCTCAGGCGGACCGTTTCACCAGTGCGCTCTACGGCCTCGCCGAACTCGCCCGCGACGAGGGAGGACTGACCGGCGCGCTCCGCTCCGACACCGCCGTACGCGCGTTGGAGCGCGCCTGCCGCGCACCCGGTGCGACGCGCCCCGCTCGCGAGGCGCGCGTGCCGGATCTCCTCGCCACCGCCGTGCATCTCGAACGCGCCCTGCGCCCCCTCTCGCTCGACTGGTACGGGCACGACGGACTCGGCGCGGTCGACCTGTGTCACGCGGCCTCCGGCGGTTCCGCCGCCCTGCCCGGCCTGCTCGCCCGGCACTTCTGCGGAGTGCCCCTGCTGGTGACCGAGTACGGCGTGCACCTGCGTACGCACTACCTGACCGCCCCGGAGTCCTCCCCGGCCGTACGGTCCCTGCTCGCCGCCTTCCACGGCCTGCTCGCCGCCGAGGTCTACCGGCAGGCCGCCCTCGTCACCCCGGGCAACGCGCATGCCCGCCGCTGGCAGGAGCGCTGCGGAGCCGACCGGGCCAGGATCCGCACGGTCTACCCGGGTATGGACGCGTCCCCCTTCGCCGAGGTGGGAGAGGCCCCGGAGCGCGCGGACGCGGACACCCTCGTCTGGGTCGGCCGCATCGAGCCGGCCAAGGACCTGGTGACCCTGCTGCACGCCTTCGCCGAGATCCGCGAGGAAGAGCCGAAGGCCCGGCTGCGGATCATCGGCGTCCCCGCCGGACCGGAGGGCGCCGCCTACCTCCGCCACTGCCGCGAGCTCGCGGACCGGCTGTTCCCCGGCGCGCCGCGGGATCCGCGCGCCGTCGGCGGCGACCCGGTGTCGTTCGAGGAGATCGGCGGACCGGAGTTCCCGGCACCCG
This sequence comes from Streptomyces sp. NPDC006134, assembly GCF_040628835.1. Taxonomy (NCBI): domain Bacteria; kingdom Bacillati; phylum Actinomycetota; class Actinomycetes; order Kitasatosporales; family Streptomycetaceae; genus Streptomyces; species Streptomyces sp. NPDC006134. Next base: position 1,466 of record NZ_JBEXTV010000010.1, read on the forward strand.
CCGACGCGTACGCCGCCGGGGCCCTGGTCGTCCTCTCCAGCGCGGTCGAGGGCTTCCCGGCCGGCCTGGTCGAGGCCATGTTCTGCGGCCGGGCGACGGTGTCCACGGACGTCGGCGCGGTGACGGAGGCCATCGGCGGCACCGGACTCGTCGTCCCCTCGGGCGACCCGCGGGCGCTCGCCAAGGCGTGCGTGACGCTGCTGCGCGACCCCGAGCGCCGCGCGCGCCTGGGTGCCGCCGCGCGCTCCCGCGCCCTCGAACTGTTCACCGTCGAGCAGAACATCGCGGCGTTCCACGGCATCTACCTGGAGATCGTCTCGCGCGCCCCGGTCCGCCGTGTCCTCCTCGACGACACCGGCGAACCCCTCCCGTTCGCCACCCCCGCCGAGGCCCACGTCCTCGGCCACTGGGCCGGCTCCGCCTCCTCCGCGGCGGACCGGGGCGGCCCTCGCTGGGCCACGTATCCGCCGGTCGCCGCCACCGAGGGGGCGCGATGAGCGACCTCGGCGAACTGAACCGCTTCGGCGCCTCGTGGCGTCGCGGTGCCTCGGGTCATCCGGGTTCCTCGGGTCATCCGGGTTCCTCGGGTCATCCGGGTACCTGGGACGGCCGTTCGTGGCAGGGCCCGGACGACCGCCGTGCCCCGGACACCCGACCGGTCGGCGACCGCACCGCTGCCGCCTCCCGCCGCACCTCCGCGGACCCCGTAAAAGCACTGATGGAGCGGCACCGCGCGCTCTGTGAACGGGCCGTGGACCCGCTGGAGATCGCTGCGGGCCTGGAGGCCCACGGCATCACGGACCGGACCGCCGCACGCTTCCGCCACCGGGACGTCTTCTCCCTCGCGGAGGAGATGTACGCCCGCACCCCGCGCGGCGGTGCCTCCCGCCCGCCCACAGTCCCGCCGGCGCCCCGGACACCTGTCACCGCCTGGCTCGTCCTCACCCTGCTGCCCGGCGTCCTGTGTGCCGCGGCCGTCATCGGCCTGCGTCTCACCCACGGCCGGCCGCGCCTGGCCATCGCCGTCGCGGGTGTCCTCGCCGTCGGCCTGGCCGCCCGCGCGGCCGTCCGCCGCGGACCGCTCCGCGCCCCCGGCCGGCCGCAGCCCACCGGCCTCTGCACCTGGTGGCTCGCCGGCTACGCCCTCCTCGGCGAGGGGCTGCTGCGCACGGCGGTCGCCGGGGGCCCCGACGGCTTGCCCAACGGCACCGCCGACGGCCCCTGGCCGGTCACCGTCGCCCCGTTCCTGGCCCTCGCCCTGGCCTGCGCGCCCGCGGCCTGGACAGCCCATCTCTTCGCCAGGGGAGCACGCCGCAGACTGACGTCCAGCCGCGGCCTGGACGACTTCGCCGCCGCCGTACGGCCCCTGCTCCTGGGCGCCCTCGCCGTGTTCCTGGCCGCCCTGACGGCCCTGCTCGCTCTGACGGGCGCGGTCCTCGGCGAACCCGCCGCCTACCCGCAGGCGCTCACGCTCGGCGCCCTGCTCCTGCTCGCCCGCCTCCTCGCCGCCCACGGCTTCACCCACGCCCCCGCGGTCGTCCTCGCCGCCACCGCCACGGCCCAGGCGGCCGCCCTCGCCCTCCTCTTCACCGCCCGCCTCCCCGGCTGCGACGCCCTGGCCGCCCCGGTGGAAGCCCTGATCACCGCCTGGGGCCCCGCCGCGGTCCCCGCGACGACCTGCGGCATCGGCGCCCTGACGCTGTTCGTCCACGCGAACCGCCGCCTGGTCACGGCATCGGCCCACGCCCGGACGGAGTCCCCGTGCTGAAGGCACCTACGGGCAGAACGGCCCCGGTCCGCGCAGTCGCCCACGGCGGACAAGGGACGTTCCGGAGGACGCCCGCCCGCAGCGGCCGGCACGCCGGCCCGGGCACCTCTTCGGACGACCGGCCCCGCGCCGTCCCGACGACGTACATCCCCTGGCGCGACCCCGCACCACCCCCCTTAGGAGAACCCCACATGACCCCCACCCTCCCCGCCCCCACGGCCATCCTCCGGGGAGCCGCCCGATGAGAGTCCTGCTGATCGGAGCCAACGGTTACATCGGCCGTTTCGTCGCCGACCGTCTGCTCGCCGACCCGGCCGTCCAGCTCACCGCCCTCGGCCGGGGCGACGACGCCGACGTCCGCTTCGACCTCGCCACCGGCAGCCCCGGCGCGCTCACCCGCTTCCTCGACGCGGTCCAGCCTGGCGTCGTCATCAACTGCGCCGGCGCGACCCGGGGCGGCGCCCGGGAACTCACCCGCCACAACACCGTCGCGGTCGCCACCATCTGCGAGGCCCTGCGCCGCAGCAGTTGCAGCGCCCGCCTGGTGCAGATCGGCTGCAGCTCGGAGTACGGTCCCAGCCAGCCCGGCTCCTCCACCGCGGAGGACGCCGTCCCCCGCCCCGGCGGTCCCTACGGCGTCAGCAAACTCGCCGCCACGGAACTGGTCCTCGGCTCCGGCCTGGACGCCGTCGTCCTCCGCGTCTTCTCGCCCGCCGGGCCCGGCACCCCCGCCGGCTCCCCCCTGGGCCGCCTGGCGGAGGCCATGCGCCGTGCCATGCAGTCCGGCGACGGGGAGCTGAGGCTCGGCGGTCTCGGCATCCAGCGCGACTTCGTCGACGTACGCGATGTGGCCCGCGCCGTCCACGCCGCCTCGCTCTCCGCCGCGCAGGGCGTCATCAACATCGGCTCGGGCCGCGCCGTCCGCCTCCGCGACGCCGCCACCACCCTCGCCCGCGTGGCCGGTTACGGAGGCGCCCTGCACGAACTGGACGGGCCGCACGGCAACCCGCTCAGAGCGGCCATCGGCCACCCGCGCACCGAATCCCTGAGCCACCGCGCCGAGCCTCTGACCCACCCCCGCTCCGAACTCCTCGGCCACCTCGGCCACCCGGGACAGTCAGGCCACCCGGGCCACCCAGGGCATCCAGGACACCCGGGTCACCCCGCGGGCCCTCGCGCCGACGCCGACCACCCGATCGCGCCCCCGGCCGCCCACCCCTACCCGGACGGCTGCGGCAGCTGGCAGCAGGCCGACGTGCGCACCGCGCGGGACCGTCTGGGCTGGCGGCCCCGGATCAACCTCGAAGAGTCCCTCGCCGACATCTGGATGGAGGCGGCATGCCGTATCTGACCGGTGCGAGGGCGGGCACGTCGAAAGCCGGCGTCCGTACCGGCTTCGGCGTCCCCGGCCTGGCACATCCCCTCGTCGCTCCCGGCGAATGGGCCGGACTCGCCCACCCCGGCACCCCCCTGCACTGGGTCGTCCTGAACGTCGCCGACGGCCCCGGCACCCGCCCCGACCCGCAGTGCCTGGAGGCAGCCGGCCGTCTGCGCAACGCCGGCACCCGGGTCCTCGGCCACCTGGACACCGCGTTCGGGACCCGCCCCTTCGGCGAGTTGGCCTCCGAGGCGCACCGGTACGCCGACTGGTACCGAGTCGACGGATTCCTGCTGGACCGCTGCCCGTCCGGGCAGACGGAGCTCGCCGGGATCCACCGCACGGTCGCCATGCTCCGCGCGGTCCGTGACCACGCCCACATCGTGCTCGGCCACGGCATCCACCCCCACCCCGGCTACGCCGAGACCGCCGACCAACTGGTCACCTTCAGCGGGCCGTGGAGCGACTACCGCTGGTCCCAGGCGGCCGCGTGGACCACCGGCCACCCGCCCGAGCGCTTCTGCCACCTCGTCCACGGGGTACCCCGGCGCCATCTCGACGAGGCGCTGCGCATCGCGCGCCGGCAGGGAGCCGCGACGATCTACTTCACCGACCGCACGGACCGGGGCACGCGCGCGGACGGCTCCGACGGTGACGGTATCGACGGGTATATGGGGCACACGGGTCGCACGGGGCACACAGGTCCCATGGGGCACGTAGGACCCGTGGGGCGCGTAGGACCCGTGGGGCACGTAGGACCCGTGGGGCACGTAGGACCCGTGGGGCGCGTAGGACCCATGGGGCACGTGGGTCACACCACTCCCTGGGAGACCATGCCCGGCTACTGGGACGACATCGTCTCGCGCATTGGAACAGGTGTCTCGGAATGAAAAAGCCCATGGCAGTGTTACGGGGAGAACAACCGTAATGACTGACCGACCAACGGAGTCCCCGTGTCGCTGCCACCCCTGGTCGAGCCGGCCCCCGAGCTCACCGTAGACGAGGTCCGCAGGTACTCCCGCCACCTGATCATCCCCGACGTGGGGATGGACGGGCAGAAGCGGCTGAAGAACGCCAAGGTGCTCTGTGTGGGCGCCGGCGGCCTGGGTTCGCCGGCTCTGATGTACCTGGCCGCCGCGGGCGTCGGCACGCTCGGCATCGTGGAGTTCGACGAGGTCGACGAGTCGAACCTGCAGCGCCAGATCATCCACAGCCAGTCCGACATCGGCCGTTCCAAGGCGGAGTCCGCCCGTGACACCGTCAAGGGCATCAACCCGTACGTGAACGTGGTCCTTCACGAGGAGCGGCTCGAAGCCGACAACGTGATGGACATCTTCAGCCAGTACGACCTGATCATCGACGGTACGGACAACTTCGCGACCCGCTACCTGGTCAACGACGCCTGCGTGCTGCTGAACAAGCCGTACGTGTGGGGCTCGATCTACCGCTTCGACGGTCAGGCCTCCGTCTTCTGGTCCGAGCACGGTCCCTGCTACCGCTGCCTCTACCCGGAGCCCCCGCCCCCCGGCATGGTTCCCTCCTGCGCCGAGGGCGGCGTGCTGGGCGTGCTGTGCGCGTCCATCGGTTCCATCCAGGTCAACGAGGCCATCAAGCTCCTCGCGGGCATCGGCGATCCGCTGGTCGGCCGCCTGATGATCTACGACGCCCTGGAGATGCAGTACCGCCAGGTCAAGGTCCGCAAGGACCCGAACTGCGCGGTCTGCGGCGAGAACCCGACCGTCACCGAGCTCATCGACTACGAGGCCTTCTGCGGCGTCGTCTCCGAGGAGGCCCAGGCGGCGGCGGCCGACTCGACCATCACTCCCAAGCAGCTCAAGGAGTGGATCGACGACGGCGAGAACATCGAGATCATCGACGTCCGCGAGCAGAACGAGTACGAGATCGTCTCGATCCCGGGCGCCCGGCTGATCCCGAAGAACGAGTTCCTCATGGGAACCGCCCTGGAGACGCTGCCGCAGGACAAGAAGATCGTCTTGCATTGCAAGACGGGTGTCCGCAGTGCGGAAGTCCTGGCGGTCCTGAAGAACGCCGGTTTCGCGGACGCCGTGCACGTGGGCGGCGGCGTGATCGGCTGGGTCAACCAGATCGAGCCGCACAAGCCGGTGTACTGATCACCGGTCCGGCTCACCAGCGGGACTGAAGAAGCCCACGGCTCCGACCAGGTCGGATGCCGTGGGCTTCTGTCGTTGTCGGCCGGTGTTGAGCGCCCCCGCACCAAGCGACGACCGTAGTTCAGCTCACCCCGATCACGATCGGGATCGCGTCCGGTCGGCCGTAGGTGAGGATGCGCGTGAGTGCCTCTCTCATGTGAGCTACGTCCGCGGCCGGTGCATGTAGCACTGCCTCGACTACCGGATCATCCAGAAACAGGGCTTCCAAGGAATCGGGGTCGAACGTGACCCGCAGGATGTCTCCTTCCAGTTCCACCGTGCGCACGCATCCGTACGCGGTGCCTTGGTCGGGGGTGACAACGCAGTACGAGTCACAGCCGTTGCGGATGTTCTGCGCATCGGGCTCCTCGAAGCCGCACTGGAACTCAAGCGCGAAGCTCTCTTCGCCTTCCGACTCGGCAACTCCGGCAGTCAGGGCATAGATGTCTGGCCCCGGTTCGTGCCACCCGTAGGCGACATGCGCAGTGAATCTGTAGGTCACACGCGTGTTCTACCAGGGCCTGCAATAGCCGACCGCCCAGCCGTACCGGGTTTCTCTCCTTCGCCCGCATGCACGCAGCGCGCCGCCGGGCGCGGCCGGCCGGGGCGGCGACAGGGGGGCGGGCCGCGTCGTAGAGGCGGCGCGCGCCCGCGCCGTGCGCGGGCCTTGATGAAGTAGAGAAAGTTCTACCGCGCACCCATGGGACGCAGTCAGAGGTGCCACGTGCTGAGCTTGCCAAGAGCCTCGGCGCGCTCCTCGATGACCTTCATACGGGCGCGCCGCTCAACGTCGTCGTGATGCCCGCTCTGCGCGGTGCTCTGGCCGGGCCATTTGCGGTACAGCAGACCGCATTCCTCGATGAACCATCCGGTACTTACCGCGTTGAGGGCCATGAGGAGACCCGTGTCCTCCGAGGAGGGGAGCGCCATCCATCCGCCCAGCGCGGTCACCAAGTCGCGACGCGCGCACAGCGTCGCCGGGTGGACCTGTGCCCTGTAGTCGTGCGCCCGCCACCGTTCCAAGACGGCACCTTGTGCGATCGGCCCTGCCGGCGGATCGCCCTCGAAGCCGACCGTGGAACCGTCCGGCAGAAGGTCGAGAACACGCGAGGTCGTCCATGCGACGCCGTTCTGCTCGGTCAGGACCTCGATGTCTCGCCGCAGGGCTCCGGGTGTCAGTACGTCGTCGGCATCCAAGACCTTGATCAGGTCGCCCCGCGCCCGCGCGAGCGCCAGAGTCCGGGCCATGCCGGCGCGGCCCTGCCGTCCCTGCTCGAAGCTGATCCGCGGATCCGAGGGGACGTGTGGCCGTACGTCCGCCGTCTCGCCGTCCTCTTGGATGATCCATTCCCAGTCCCAGCCCGGAGGCATCTCCTGGCCGATGAGGGAAGCGTGGGCCTCCGTGAGGTAACGCGCGCTCGGCCCGTGGACCGGCGTGATCACCGATACGAGGTTCGTCATGCGCCCCTTCACCACCTTTCCAACGTGGTTACGCACTTCACGGCGTAGCGGTCTCCGGGTAGCACGACGTCTGCCACTTCCACGATCCGGCCGCCGGTGTCGTAGAGAGTCTTCCGGACGTCCATGACCGACACACCCGGCATGAGGCCGAGCTCCTCGATCTCCTCGGAGGTGGGGGCCGCGCGGTCACGACTTCTTCGAATCGGTCGATCTCGATGCCCACGGTGTGGAGTTGGTTCATCGTTCCGCCGGGCCAAGGTTCCTGCGCCGGATCGAGCAGGTCCGGGTTCTGCTGGGCGATCTCGTAGGGGATGTAGGAGCGGGCCACGTTCAAAGGCTCGTCCTCGTTCACGCTGCGCGTCCGGTACATCCGGTACGTTCGGTACGTCCGCTTCAGGACGGCATCGCCAGGCTCAAGGTTCAGTGCGGCGGCAAGGTCTTCAGGGGCTTCGATCTGCTCGTACTCAGCGTGGAACGCCAGCTGACCGTCTGCCAGTGACTGTTCTCTGTTCAACTGGCAGGTCACCGTGCAACTGTCCGGAGTGAACGGGCGGTTCGACCCCAGGGGGTGCACGGTGGCCTTGTCCCGGCATGGCCTGCTTCGCCTGCTTGCGTCGCTACGTCCGGCAGACGGTCTTGATACTCGTCCGCAGGGGCACGGAGGTGTGCGGCCGCTGGTCGACCGATACGCACGCGGCTCTGGGGGCTGTCCGGCCGCCGTGCGGGGAAGACTGGTACAAGGCCGTGACCGGCCTGGCAGGATAGAGCGACGGCTGAAGTCGTCGGCCCAGGGCGGTCAAGTCACCGCCTCCGGTACGGCAACGCACGAACTGACCGGCGCGGAACGTCCTCGACCGCGCTCACACAGCGGCGAACTGAAGGCTGCCAGCTTTGGCAGGGGAGCCACATGGAAGAGAACGTGTTAGTGGCGGTTATGGGTGCAGCCGCCGGTTCCTTGCCCTTGATCTTGACCACGATCAGAAAGTGGCTGCAAATGCGGCGACTGAATTCCGTGAACGTGGACAAGTCGGGCCTGAAAGTAACGGTTACCACACACCGACACGATCCCATCGAACTGGATCTGACCGACGAGGACGACGCGAAGCGGCTTAAAGATTACATCGATCGATACGACTCGCGAAGTGCCGGGTGATGTCGTGACGATCCCACCCCAGAGAAACGGCATCACCCAAGCCGGGCCACCTGTCCCCACCGCATTCAGAGCAGACAAGCTCATCGCGTCCCTCAGTGGCGCAGGTGCAGGGATGGCTCTAGCGGCCGTATTGAGTACGCAGGCCGCAGAAGAGACGCTGGGTAAGGTATTCCTCATCGCGTGCCCACTGCTGGCGGTTGTACTTTCCGCATTAAGTGAATGGATGCTCATTTCGATGGAGCGAATGAGTCGTGCCAAGAAGGCGAGAATCAGACACAAGCTCGTACAGGGCATGCTCACTCAACCCGCCCTGACTCCCGAGAGGAAAGAGGAGCTGACTCGGGAGTTGATCGATATTCAGAACGAAGCCCTCCGGTGGGGGTTCGCATTGGAGTGAACATCCACGAAGCAACGTCACCGGCTCAAGCAACTATTCGCTGGCGTGCGGGATTTGAACTACGGCCTCATCCTTATCGGGTCGACCATGCGCTGTCGGAGCGTCGGCCAAGGCGCTTCGTGCCTCGCCTGATCGTCCGCTGCTGTCCGGCTCGGTTCCCTGCTGTTCGCGCTTGTTGGTGTCAGCGGCTGATGTCAGCGCGGAGGGGCAGCCCTGACAGACCTGGCCTGGTGGTCCATGAGAACGGCGTATCTGAGTACCTGTGCTCATGTGCAGTGCCCGCTCGAACACCATGCTGATTGCATGCACTTGGCAGAACGTCACTTCAAGACGGGACGGCAGTTGGCATGGGGCAGGCGAATGAGCCATCAACCGGTCAGCAGATCGGAGTCAGCGTGGCGCTACTCGTCATCGACTTCCTGGTCATCGCCTGGACGGTGTACAGCTACGGGATAGCGGGATGGGCTGACAGCTACGACAGTGACAGTGCCAGTCCGTCGAGTGCGTCGGGGGTGGCATCGCAGGCATCGTGGCTATTGGTAGGCGGAGCAGTGGTCACAGGCGGTGGCCTCCTCGCCCTGGGCTGGCGTATTCCTGGCATCGTGCAACTGGTTGTCCTCGGCGGCGCGGCGGCACTGTTCTCCTCTGCCGGTGGATAGCGCGCGCCTGACCATCCGGAAAACCCCATCGCTCTCCCCGGCCCCCATCCCGTCCGCCGTCGCCCCACACACCGTGGAGCGGGCGTGGTCCCCGGCGTCCAGGTGGAGCGCGCCACTGTACGAACGATCTGGACGCCCTGGGCCGCGTCTGCTCGGCTCTGCCTGGGGCGGCGGTGGACGGGATGGGAGCTCCCCGCGCACGCCGCAATGTGCCCGCAGTCGGCGACGGTGCCCTGACGGGCGGGGCGGTTACGAGCAGACCGTGCCGTCCTTCGGTACCGCTCCGTTCAGCAGGTACGTGTCGACCGCCGCATCGACGCAGTCGCTGCCGCTGCCGTACGCCCCGTGTCCGTGGCCCTTCCAGGTGAGCACCACACCGACGTCCTCGCCCAGTTCGTCCGCCATCCTGCGTGCTCCCTCATAGGGCGTGGCCGGGTCGCCGGTGTTGCCGATCACCAGGACGGGCGGTGCGCCGGGCGCGCTGACCTCGGGGGTCCGGTGCTGTCCGGGGACCGGCCAGTCGTGGCACCAGCCGGCGGTGTCCCAGCCCATGAAGGCGCCGAAGACGGGCGAGATCTTCTCGAACCCGGGCAGCAGCCTCTTCGTCTCCTCCACGGTCGGCCGCCGCTTGTCGTCCAGGCACGATATGACGCGCTGTGAGTGGGCCGTCGTGCCGTAACGGCCCGACGCGTCGCGTTCGTTGTAGCCGTCGGCGAGCGCCAGCAGTTCCGAGCCGTCGCCCTCCTCGGCCGCCTTCAGCGCGCTGGTCAGAAGCGGCCAGCCGTCCTTGCCGTACAGCGGCAGGGCGATGCCGGTGACGGCGAGCGTCTGGGTCAGCTTCCGTCCGGGCGTGGACGTCGGCAGCGGCTTTGCGTCGATCCGTTTCAGCAGGCCGGCGATCTTCCGTGTGCCCCGGTCGGGGTCCTGGCCGGTGGACTTCAGGTAGTCGTCGAGCGCGCGCTGGAATCCCCGGGCCTGGTGCTCGGCGTGCCCGATGGTGTCGGCGGTGGGGTCGACGACCGCGTCGAGGACCATCCGCCCCACGTTCCGCGGGAACAGGTGGGCGTACACGCCGCCGAGTTCGGTGCCGTAGGAGATGCCGAGGTAGTGCAGCTTGTCGTCGCCGAGCACGTGCCGCATCAGGTCCATGTCGCGGGCGGTGTCCGTGGTGGAGACGTGCGCCAGCAGCTTGCCGGCGGCCTCCTGGCACCCCTGGCCGAAGTCCGCGGCGTTTTCGAGGAAGGCCCGTTCCTCCGCCGGGGTGTCCGGCGTGACGTCCACCGACTCGGCGGCCTGGATCTCCCGGTCGTCGCGGCAGCGGACGCCCTCGCTGGCGGCGACCCCGCGCGGATCCCAGCTCACCAGGTCGTACCGCTCCCGCAGCCGGTCGGCGGTGCCGGCGTACGACGGCATCATCGACACGCCCGAGCCGCCGGGGCCGCCGAAGTTGAACAGGAGGGAGCCGATGCGGTCGTCACCGCGGGCCTCGGCCCGGATCAGCGCGAGGCCGATCGTCTCGCCGTCGGGCTTCGCCCAGTCCAGCGGCACCTTGAGCGTGGCGCACTGCCAGTCGCGGCCCGGCGGGTCCGAGTCCGCGCCGGCCTCGCAGCGGCCCCAGTCGAGCTTCTGCGACACCAGGGAAGCGGGCAGTCCGGGTGGCGGGGCGGCCGAGGTCCGCGTCTTCCCGGGAACCCCCGGAGTCCTGCTGCCCGTACTCCCGCCGTCCTCGCCGCCGCCGGACGAGCCGCTGCAGCCCGTCACCAGCAGGACGGCCGCGGCCGTCACAGCCGTCCAGCGCATGAGACGCGCCATGGGCACTTCTCCCCCCACCTGGCCCTCCGCCGTGCCGCGGATGGCGGTCCTGCCATGGTAGGCGGACGCGTCAGACGCCCGTCGCGGCCTGTGGATAACGCATTGACCTGCTGTTTCGGTGGTGTCGTGTGGGGTTGAGGAGAGGGGGAAGGGGGTGGGGGCGGGTTTCCGGGTCAGGAGCACACGGTGTCGGCCGCCGGGACCTTCCCGTCCAGCAGATAGCCGTTCACGGCGTCCCGCACACACTTGTTCTTGCTGCCGTACGCGCCGTGCCCCTCGCCCCGGTACGTCAGATGCACGCCGACCCCCTCGCCCAGCGCGTCCGCCATCTTCCGGGCGCCCTCGTAGGGCGTGGCCGGGTCGCCGGTGTTGCCGATCACCAGGATGGGCGGCGCGCCGGGCGCGCCGACGTCGGGGCGGTCGGCGGCACCCTTCACGGGCCAGCCGGTGCAACCGAGCATGCCCCAGGCGAGGTGGTCGCCGAAGAGCCCGGACGCCCGGCGGAACTCGGGCAGCTTCCGCTGCACGTACGCGGTGTCGTAGCGCGGCTTGTCGTCGGCGCAGTTGATGGCCACGTTGGCCGCGGTGAGGCTGCTGTACTCGCCGTTCCGGCCGCGCCCGTTCATCGAGTCGGACAGCATCATCAGCATCTGGCCGTCGCCGTCGTACGCCTGCGCGAGGCCCGCGGTGAGGTACTCCCAGAAGTCCTTCGAGTACAGCGCCTGCGCGATGCCGTTCGTGGCGGCGGTCTGGGTGAGCTCGCGGGGGAAGATGCCGGGGATCGGGCGGGCGTCGAGGTCCTTCAGCAGCCGGGCGATGCGGTCCTCGACGTCCTGGGCGGTGTTCCCGACGGGGCAGCCCTCGGCCTTCGAGGCGCAGTCCTCGGCGTAGTTGTCGAGCGCGCGCTGGAAGCCCTCGGCCTGGCCGAGCGCACCCTGCTCGGACGTCTGCGTCGGGTCGACGACCGCGTCGAAGACGGCGCGGCCCACCTTCTTCGGGAACAGGTGGGCGTAGACGGCGCCGAGTTCGGTGCCGTAGGAGATGCCGAAGTAGTGCAGCTTGTCGTCGCCGAGCACCTGGCGCATCAGGTCCATGTCGCGGGCCGCGTCGGTGGTGCGCACATGCGGGAGGATCTTCTGGGAGTTCTTCTCGCAGGCCGCGTTGAACTCCCGGGTGTTCTTCAGCAGCTCGGCGCGTTCGGTGCCGTCGTCGGGGGTGGCGTCCTGCTGAAAGTAGGCGTCGAGCCGCCGGTCGTCCAGGCAGCGCACGGGGGCGCTGCGGCCCACACCGCGCGGGTCGAAGCCGACCAGGTCGTAGCGGGTGCGCAACTGCGCGTAGTCCTGGCCGAAGGCGGGCAGCGTGGTGACGCCGGAGCCGCCGGGGCCGCCGAAGTTGAAGACGAGGGAGCCGATCCGCCGGTTCTCCCCGCCGCTCGCCCGGGCCCGGATGAGTGCGAGGCCGATGGTGTCCCCGTCGGGCCGGTCCCAGTCGAGGGGGGCCTTCATCGTGGCGCACTGCCACGCGTCGCCGCCCGGCAGGGGCGAGGGGGAGGCGCCTCCGCCCTGGGCCGGGGACGGGGCCGGGCAGTCCTTCCAGTCGAGCCGCTGCCGCGTCAGGTCCTCCTCGCCGCCGGCGCCGTCGCCGCAGCCCGCCAGCAGGGGTGACAGGACGACGGCGGTGGCGGTGAGGACGGTGGCGCTCAGGCGGCGGGCGTTCCGGCGGCGGGGGTGCGGCATGGGTCCATCGTGCGGCCCGGTGCGGCCGGGCGCGCGGGGCCGGGGCCGTCTGTGGGACGGTCGAGGCAGTCTGTGGGACGGTTGAGGCAGTCTGTGGGACGGGGCCGTCCGTGGGCGGGCGTCACGGAAGAGAGGACACTCGCGCGGGTGCCGGGTGCCGGGTGCCGGGTGCCGGGTGCCGGGTGCCGGGTGCTACAGGGCTTCCTTCCGCGTCAGGTGGTTGAAGGCCAGCCAGCCCGGCAGCACCGGGAGCCAGAGCGTCAGCAGCCGGAACAGCAGGACCGCCGGTGCGGCGACCTCCTTGGGGAGGCCGACGGCGATCAGGCCGACCGTCAGGGTGGCCTCCACCGCGCCCACGCCGCCCGGCGTCGGCGCCGCGGAGCCGAGCGCGTTGCCCGCGAGGAAGACCACGGCGACGCTGGCGATGCTGATCGACGTCGACTCGTCGCCGAAGGCGCGGATCGAGGCGTCCAGGCACATCACGAAGCAAGCGGTCAGCAACAGCATGCCGCCGATGCCGGTGATCAGCTTCTGCGGGCGCTGGAGCACGTCGAGCATGCGCGGCACGACACCGGCGAACAGCGACCTCACGCGCGTGACGACGAATTTCCGCAGGAACGGCACCGAGGTGACCACGAGGACCAGGACCGCCACCGTCAGCAGACCCGCGATGACCGTCCGGGACGGCGACAGCGACGGCGTCTTCTCCGTGCCGGTCAGATAGCCGAAGGACAGCAGCATCAGGATGTGGCAGCCGAGCCCGAACAGCTGCGAGGCACCGACGCTCGCCACCGCGAGCCCCGGCCGCACCCCCGCGCGCTGCAGGAAGCGCGTGTTGAGGGCGACGCCGCCGACCGCCGCTGGGGCGACGATCTTCACGAACGACCCGGCGACCTGCGCCGCCACGGTCCGCAGGAACGGCACCCGCTCCGGCACGAACCCCAGCAGCGCCATCGCCGCCGCGAAGTAGCTGCCCGCCGAGAACAGCACGGCCGCGATCACCCAGCCCCACTCGGCGTTGGCGATCAGCGGCCCGAACTCGATGTGCGTGAGCTGGGTGAGCAGGAAGTACGCGCCGATCGCGCCGGCGATGAAACTGATCAGCGTCCGCGGACGCACCCGCTCCAGCCGGGCCGGCTCGATCGGCGCCTGCGGCCTGATCCGCAGCACCTCGTACCGGATCTGCGTGAGCAGGTCCTCCTCGCGTGCCTCCTCCAGCGCCTCGTCGATGGCCCGCTTCTCGGCCCGCTGCTCGGCGCGTACGGCCTTCTTGTCCTGCTTGTCCGGCTTGTTCTGCGCGGCCTCGGTGTCGGCCCCGGCCGCCTCCAGGCGGGCCTGCTTGGCCTGCCGCGACGCCTCCAGGACCGCGTCCCGCTCGCGCTGCGCCCGCTCCCGGGCCAGTCTGCGCAGCGTCGCGCGCGTGGAGCGGCTGAGCGCGATGGGCTGGAGCATCGGCAGGCAGTCGGCGACGGCATCGGGACCGAGCACGCTCACCGCCGAGGCCACCGCCCGCTCCGCCCCGACCCGCAGGCCGAGCGTCACCAGTAGCTGGGAGACGTCCATGCGCAGCAGCAGGTCACCGGCGGCGATCTCGCCGGCGCGCAGGTCGGTGAGGATCACCGTGCCGGAACGATCCACCAGGATCGCGTCGCCCACCAGCCTGCGGTGCGCGATCCGCCGGGACTGCAGCGCCCGCACCTGGTGCCAGGTGTCGCGCAGCAGGTCGTCGGTGATCTCCTCGTCCGCCAGCGAGTCCAGGGTGCGTCCGCCGGTGTGCTCGTAGACCAGCATCACGGCGTCGGGGCCCAGCTCCGAGGTGGCGATCAGCTTGGGCGCGTGGGCGCCGGCCGCGATCGCCGCGTAGGCGAGCAGCGCCTCCTGCTCCAGGGCCTGGCGCAGTGACGGGAGGCTGCTGCGGGTGGCGAAGCCGCGCAGGGTCAGGTTGCGCCACGCGCGGTAGAAGAAGCCCTGCGCCTGCTGTTCCCGGTCGACGACCGTCACGTCCAGCGGAGGCCCGTCCTCCAGGGTGACGAAGTAGCGCCGGCCGCGGTCGCCGCTCTCGGCTGTGTCCGACGGCACCGCCTCCACGCGGGACGCGGTCACCGGGTGGAAGCCGACGGTCCGCAGGCCCGCCATGAGGGTCCGGCCGGTGGGCCGGACGTTGGGGGAGCCGACCGCGTACAGCGTCCCGTAGGCGACCGTCCAGCCGATCAGCACCGTCAGGATGATCGAGAACGGCGTGGTGTAGCCGGTGACGAGCATCGAGAAGGCGTCGAGGAGCAGCACGATCCACAGCACCGCGCGCCAGCGCGGCCTGCGTGACATGCCCACCGCCGTCATATAGGCGATGACGGGGGCGAGGTAGCCGTGCACGGGGTCGGTGAGGGCGTGGATGTCGCCGGGGGAGGGCTGGGTGAGCGCCTCCTGGATGGAGTCGGGGGCGGCCTTGGCGACCCAGAGGTCGGTGGCGAGGGTCACACCGTGTGCGAGGACCGCCGCGAGGACGCCGTCGGCGATGCGCAGCCCGTCCCGTTTGATCAGGCGTTCGATCGCGAACGCGACCGGTACGAGGAGGATCGCGATGCTGGAGGCCAGGCCCGCGATCTTGATCAGCAGGTCGGGCGCCTGCCCGGTGCCCTTGTTGATGTCCTGTTCCAGGCCCGAGGTGGTGCCGTGCGCGAACGCGGCGATGGCCAGCAGCACGACGACGGCGAGGACGCCGATCAGCAGCCGCATCAGGTCCGAGGGGCGGTGCACGCGCGCGGGGAGCAGCGGTTCGTCGCCCTCGACCTCGTCGATGTGCGTGATCTCCGCGTGCTCGGCGTCCGGTGGGGTTCCGCTCCCGGCGGCTTGATCGTCGGTCGTTCCGGCGGTGACGGGGCGCGGCGAAGCGTCAGAGGTACCCTCCGTGCTCCCAGGGTCCCCGGGCTGCACACCCTGCTGCTTCATCGTCTCTTCTTGCTCTCGTATCACTGGTCACCGCCCGCATGATGGTGGCATGCCGCACCGACACACGGGGGCATCAGGGTGCGCACGCGGGGCCGCACAGTCTGCCCGAAGCGCTGCTCGCGGGCGAGAGCCCGGCACGGCCGGGAAGGCGCCGCGTTGTCGGTGGGGTGGTGCAGGATGGGGCGGATGAACGAGGAGCGCCTTCCGGACGACGACGCCCGCGCGGACGACGCGGGCGCCCTGCCCGAGTACGCCGAGCGGGTCCTCGAGGTCACCGAGCTGATTCCGCCGGGCCGGGTCATGACGTACGGGGACGTCGCCGAGTGGCTGGGAGAGGGCGGCCCCCGTCAGGTCGGCCGCGTGATGGCCCTCTACGGCGGGGCCGTCCCGTGGTGGCGCGTGGTCCGGGCGGACGGCGTGCTGCTCGCGGGCCACGAGCTGGAGGCCCTCGACCGCTACCGCCGGGAGGGCACCCCGCTGAAGGAGGCCGGCAGGGCCGCGGAGGGCCACCTGCCGCGCCTCGACCTGAGACGCGCCCGGTGGGACGGTGCTGCGTGCGCGGAGGGTCACACCTGACAGCTTCCGCCATCGGGCCGACCGGTGTGTGACGCGTGATCCGTATGAGGGAACCGGGACATTTCGGAGACCTTCGTGGCATGACGTACGTTCGTGGGTCGAGGGACACACGTGCCGTGAGGAGCCTGAGGGTTCTGAGAGACCTGAGGGTCCTGAGGGAAGAAGGGGAAACCCTGCTTCCGCCTCATCCATCGGCGTAGCGTCGGCTGCGCGTGCCACCCTCACCCCGCGGCCACCGCACTCCCCGAAGGGCGGTCGCACTCCCAGCACACCCACCAGGACCGGCGAACCACGTGAGCTCCTCCTCCACCACCAGGCGCCCGCCGCACCCCCAGGCGCGGCGGGGGACCCGTGGCGCCTACCGTCTGGTCCGTACCCCGCCCGCGCGGGTGGATCCCCCTCGTCTGGACGCAGCGCAGCGCGCCGTGGTTGACCACAGGACCGGGCCCCTGCTGGTTCTCGCGGGGCCCGGCACCGGGAAGACCACCACGCTCGTCGAGTCCGTGGCGGCCCGGATCGACCGGGGCGGCGACCCGGAGCGGATCCTGGTGCTGACCTTCAGCCGCAAGGCGGCCGTCGAGCTGCGGGACCGCATGGCCCTGCGCATCGGCGCGGCCCGCGCCCCCCGGGCGACCACCTTCCACTCCTTCGGCTACGCCTTGGTCCGCGCTCACCACGGCGGCGACCGGTCCGCGGAGCCGCCGCGGCTGCTGTCCGGCCCCGAGCAGGACGTCACCGTGCGCGAGCTGCTCGCCGGCCAGACGGACCTGGAGCGGCTCGGGCTCGCGCACGTGCGCTGGCCCGACGAGCTGCGTGCCTGCCTGACCACCCGCGGCTTCGCCGACGAGGTCCGCGCGGTCCTCGCCCGCAGCCGCGAGCTCGGCCTGGGCCCCGGCGCCCTGGACGCCTTCGCGCGGCGCATCGGCCGTCCCGACTGGCGGGCCGCCGCCGCCTTCCTCGCCGAGTACCTCGACGTCCTCGACCTGCAGGGCGTCCTCGACTACGCCGAACTGGTCCACCGCGCGGTGCTCCTCGCCCGCCGCCCCCAGGTCGCCGAGCGGCTCGCCGCGCAGTACGACGCCGTCTACGTCGACGAGTACCAGGACACCGATCCGGCCCAGGTACGGCTGCTGCGGGCCCTGGCCGGCGGCGGCCGCACCCTGGTCGCCTTCGGCGACCCCGACCAGTCGATCTACGCCTTCCGCGGCGCCGACGTGAACGGCATCCTGGACTTCCCGCACGCTTTCCCTCGCGTGGACGGCCGCCCCGCCCCCGTGCAGGTCCTGCGCACCTCCCGCCGCTCCGGCGCCGTCCTGCTGGACGCCACCCGGCGGCTGGCCCAGCGCATGCCGCTGCCCCGGCTGCCCGCCGACAAAGCGCGCGCCCACCGCGAGCTGTCCCCCGTACGGGACGGGGGCCGCGTCGAGGCGTACACGTACCCGACGCCCGGCACGGAACTGGACAACATCGCCGACGTCCTGCGCCGGGCCCACCTGGAGGACGGCGTCCCCTGGAGCGAGATGGCCGTCCTGGTACGCGCCGGCTCCCGCATCCCCACGCTCCGCCGCACCCTGACGGCGGCCGGCGTCCCGCTGGACGTGGACGGCGACGACCTGCCCCTGCGGCACGAGCCCGCGGTGGCACCGCTGCTGACGGCACTGCGCGCGGTGGCGACGGCGGAGGCGGCGACGGCGGCCCGGCGGCCCGGCACCGGCACCGGCGGGCCCGGATTTGGCGCCGACGGCCCTGGGGCGAGTGCCGACGGTTCTGGGTCGGGTGTCGATGGTGCTGGGCTGAGTGTCGACGGTGCTGGATCGGGTGTCGATGGTGCTGGGTCGGGTGTCGACGGTTCTGGGTTGGGTGTCGATGGTGCTGGGGCGGGCGTAGATGGTCCTGGGTCGGGCGTAGATGGTCCTGGCGGGTTGGGCGTTGATGGCGCTGGGGCGGGCGTCGACGGTCCTGAGCCGGGCGCCGATGGTTCCGGGCCGGTTGCCGACGGTCCCGAGCCGGGCGCCGATGGTTCCGGGCCGGTTGCCGACGGCCCTGAACCGAGCAGCGAGGGTCCCGGAGCCGACGCCTGCTGGCTCGACACCGAGACCGCCCTGACCCTGCTCACCTCCCCCCTCGCCGGCATGGACGCCGCCGACCTGCGCCGCCTCGGCCGGGCCCTGCGCGACGAGGAGCGCGCGGCGGGCAATCCGCTGCCGCCGCCCTCGGACGAGCTGCTCGCGCGGGCGCTGGCCGAGCCCGAGCGTCTCGCCGTGCACGACCCCGCGTACGCGCGGGGCGCCCAGCGCCTCGGCGCGCTGCTCCGCACGGCCCGCGAGCGCCTCGCGGCCGGCGGCACGGCCGAGGAGGCGCTGTGGGACCTGTGGGAGGGCACGCCGTGGCCCGGGCGCCTGGAGCGGGCCGCGAGGCGCGGCGGCGCGGCCGGGCGCAACGCCGACCGCGACCTGGACGCCGTATGCGCGCTGTTCGCGACCGCCGCGCGCGCGGAGGAGCGCACCGGCGGCCGGGGCGCCCTGAACTTCCTGGAGGAGATCGAGGCCCAGGACATCGCCGCCGACACCCTCACGCGGCGTGCCCTGCGCCCCGAGGCCGTCCGCCTGATGACCGCCCACCGTGCCAAGGGCCTGCAGTGGCGCCTGGTCGTCGTCGCGGGCGTCCAGGAGGGCCTGTGGCCGGACCTGCGGCGCCGCGGCTCCCTGCTGGAGGCCGACCGGATCGGCCGGGACGGACTGGCCGAACCGCTCACCCCGGGCGCGCTGCTCGCCGAGGAGCGCCGCCTGTTCTACGTGGCCGCCACGCGCGCGCGTGAGCGTCTCGTCGTGACGGCGGTGAAGGCACCGGCCGACGACGGCGACCAGCCCTCCCGCTTCCTGGCCGAGCTCGGCGTCGAGCCGAAGGACGTCACCGGCCGCCCCCGCCGCCCGCTGTCGGTCGCGGCACTCGTGGCCGAGCTGCGCGCCACCACGGTCGACCCGCACGCGTCCGACGCCCTGCGGGAGGCCGCCGCCCACCGGCTCGCCCGCCTCGCCGCGCTCGCCGACGAGGACGGCCGCCCCTTGGTGCCGGCCGCCCACCCCTACCGCTGGTGGGGCATGTTCGAGCCCACCGAGAGCAAGGTGCCGCTGCGCGACCGCGACAAGCCCGTCGTGCTGTCCGGCAGCGCCCTGGAGCAGCTCGCGCGTACCTGCGCCCTGCAGTGGTTCCTGGGCCGCGAGGTGAAGGCCGACGCGCCCGCGACCGCCGCCCAGGGCTTCGGCAACGTGGTGCACGTCCTGGCCGACGAGGTCGCCTCCGGGCGCACCCCGGCCGACCTCGACGTCCTCATGGAACGCCTGGACTCCGTGTGGAACGCGCTCGCCTTCGACGCGCCGTGGAAGTCGGCCCAGGAGAAGGAGAACGCGCGCCTGGCGCTCGAACGCTTCCTGAAGTGGCACGTCGACGCGAACGGCGCCCGCGCGGGGCGCAGGCCGGTCGCCACCGAGCACGACTTCGACGTGACCCTGGAGGCCGGCGACTACGAGGTGCGCATCCGCGGCCAGATGGACCGCGTCGAGACCGACGGCGAGGGCCGCGCCTACGTCGTCGACTTCAAGACCGGCAAACAGGCGCCCAGCGCGGCCGACGTGGCCCGCCACCCGCAGCTCGCCGTCTACCAGCTCGCCGTCCGTGAGGGAGCCGTCGACGACGTCTTCGACGGGGTGCGCCCCGAGCCGGGCGGCGCCGAACTCGTCCAGCTGCGCCTGGGCGCGGCCAAGAAGGACGGCGGCGAGACGCTGCCCAAGGTGCAGGCGCAGCAGGCCCTGGAGGGGGAGGCCGGGGAGTGGGTCGGCGAGCTGCTGGCCACGGCCGCCGGCAAGGTCCTGGATGAACGGTTCACTCCCGCCACGGGCCAGCACTGCACGCACTGCGCCTTCCGGGCGTCGTGCAGCGCGCGGCCCGAGGGCCGGCACGTCGTGGAGTAGGGCAGTGGAGTAGAGCGGCGGAACGCGGAGCCCCCAATGGGCGGAGAGCCCTCAATGTGCGGGGAGCCCTCAATGTGCGGGGAGCCCTCAATGTGCGGGGAGCCCCCAATGGGCGGAGAGCCCCCAATGTGCGGGGAGCCACCGGTGCGCGGGGAGCCACCGGTGTGACGGATGGCACCACCCGTTCCGACCTGCGCTTGTTCCCGCTCCCGAGGCCGCCGCGGCCTCCCCTGTCAGTGGCCGCGGCTAGCCTCTTGGACGTGCCCGCCCGTATCACCGATCCCGAGCAGCTCAAGGAGCTCCTCGGGATCCCGTTCACCCCCGAGCAGACGGCCTGCATCACCGCGCCGCCCGCTCCGCAGGTGATCGTGGCCGGCGCCGGGTCGGGCAAGACGACGGTGATGGCGGCGCGCGTGGTGTGGCTGGTCGGCACCGGCCAGGTCGCGCCCGAACAGGTACTCGGCCTCACCTTCACCAACAAGGCCGCCGGCGAGCTCGCCGAGCGCGTCCGCAAGGCACTGGTCAAGGCCGGCGTCACCGACCCCGACGTCATCGACCCGGACAACCCGCCGGGCGAACCGGTGATCTCCACCTACCACGCCTTCGCCGGGCGCCTCCTGGCCGACCACGGCCTGCGCATCGGACTGGAGCCGACCTCCCGCCTGCTCGCCGACGCCACCCGCTACCAGCTCGCCGCGCGGGTGCTGCGCGAGGCCCCCGGCCCCTACCCGGCGCTCACCCGCTCCTTCCCCGACCTGGTCGGCGACCTCCTCGCCCTCGACGCCGAGCTCGCCGAGCACCTCGTACGGCCCGAGGACCTGCGCGCGTGGGACGCCGGGCTGCTGCGCACCCTGGAGAGCGCCAAGCTGACCAACGCCGACCTGCGCAAGGTCCCCGAGGCCGCCGCCGCCCGCCGGGAACTCGCCGACCTGGTGATCCGCTACCGGGCCGCCAAACGCGAACGCGACCTGCTCGACTTCGGCGACCAGATCGCCCTGTCGGCGCGGCTCGCCGCGGTCCCCGAGGTGGGCCGCATCCTGCGCGACGAGTTCCGCGTCGTCCTCCTCGACGAGTACCAGGACACCTCGGTCGCCCAGCGCATCC
Source organism: Streptomyces sp. NPDC006134 (assembly GCF_040628835.1). Classification (NCBI taxonomy): domain Bacteria; kingdom Bacillati; phylum Actinomycetota; class Actinomycetes; order Kitasatosporales; family Streptomycetaceae; genus Streptomyces; species Streptomyces sp. NPDC006134. Next base: position 22,601 of record NZ_JBEXTV010000010.1, read on the forward strand.
TCCTCGCGGGCCTCTTCGGCGGCGGCACCGGCCACCCCGTGACCGCCGTCGGCGACCCCTGCCAGGCCATCTACGGCTGGCGCGGCGCCTCCGTCGCCAACCTCGACGACTTCCCCGAGCACTTCCCCCACGCCGACGGCCGCCCCGCCACCCGCCAGGCGCTCAGCGAGAACCGCCGCAGCGGCGGACGCCTCCTCGACCTCGCCAACGGCCTCGCCGAGCCCCTGCGCGCCATGCACGCGGGCGTGGAGGCCCTCCGCCCCGCCCCCGGCGCCGAACGCGACGGGACGGTCCGCTGCGCCCTGCTGCGCACCCACGCCGAGGAGATCGACTGGATCGCCGACTCCATCGCCCATCTCGTACGGACCGGCAAGGCACCCGGCGAGATCGCCGTCCTGTGCCGCACGGCCACCGACTTCGCCGAGATCCAGGGCGCCCTGGTCGCCCGCGACGTGCCCGTCGAGGTGGTGGGCCTGTCCGGCCTGCTGCACCTGCCCGAGGTGGCCGACCTGGTCGCCGTCTGCGAAGTCCTCCAGGACCCCGGCGCCAACGCCGCCCTCGTCCGCCTGCTCACCGGTCCGCGCTGGCGCATCGGACCGCGCGACCTCGCCCTCCTCGGCCGCCGCGCCCGCCTGCTCGTCTCCCACGCGCGCGTGGACGGCGACGACGACCCCGACCGCCGGCTCGCCGCGGCCGTCGAGGGCGTCGACCCGGCCGAGGTGATCTCGCTCGCCGACGCCCTCGACACCTTCCTGGAGACGCCGCTGGACGGCACGGGGGACGACGACGGGCTGCCGTTCTCCCCGGAGGCGCGCGTGCGGTTCGCCCGCCTCGCCGCCGAGCTGCGCGACCTGCGCCGCTCCCTGTCCGACCCGCTGATGGACGTCCTGCACCGCGTCCTGGCCGTCACCGGCCTGGAGGTCGAGCTGTCGGCGTCCCCGCACGCCCTGGCCGCCCGCCGCCGCGAAACCCTGTCGAACTTCCTGGACATCGCCGCCTCCTTCGCCGCGAGCGACAACGAGGCCACCCTGCTCGCCTTCCTCGGCTTCCTGCGCACCGCCGCCCAGTACGAGAAGGGCCTCGACAACGCCCTCCCCGGCGGCGAGAACACCGTCAAGGTGCTCACCGCTCACAAGTCCAAGGGCCTGGAGTGGGACGTCGTCGCCGTCCCCGGCCTGGTCACCGGCACCTTCCCCAGCGGCCAGGGCCGCGAGAAGTGGACCGCCCAGGGCAAGGTGCTGCCGCACGAACTGCGCGGCGACGCCGACACCCTGCCCGACGTCGCCTCCTGGGACGCCAAAGGGCTCAAGGCCTTCCACGAGGCCATGAAGGACCACCAGCACACCGAGGAGCTCCGCCTCGGCTACGTCACCTTCACCCGCCCCCGCTCCCTCCTCCTGGGCTCCGGGCACTGGTGGGGGCCCACCCAGAAGAAGCCCCGCGGACCGTCCGCCTTCCTCCAGGCTCTGTACGACCACTGCGCCGCCGGATACGGCGAGATCGAGGTCTGGGCGGACGAACCCGCCGAGGACGAGGAGAACCCCGCCCTGCACCAGGCGGCCGCCGACCAGGTCTGGCCACTGCCCCTCGACGAGGCGTCCCTGGCCCGGCGCCGGGCCGCCGCCGAGACGGTCCTGGCCCACCTGGACGCGCTCGCCGCCCGTCCGGACGGGCAGCGGGCCGCCGTACACGACCCGGACGGCCACGACGACCCGGACTGGCCGCCACCCCCGGACGACGAGACTCCGTTCGACGGCGAGGACCCGTTCGCCGACGCCCTTCACGGCGAGGACCCGTTCGACGATGAGGTCCTCCGCGATGAGGACCCGTTCGACGACGAGGTCCTCCGCGGCGGGGACCCGTTCGACGACGAGTCCCTCCGCGACGGGGACCCGTTCGACAGTGAGGTCCTTCACGGCGAGGTCTTCCACGGTGAGGACCCGTTCGCCGACGACGCCCTCCGTGGCGAGGACCCGTTCGCCGGTGACACCCGGTACGAGGAGCACGGCACGCCCGCCGGCCGTGACTCCTGGGCCACCGCGCGTCCGACCGTTCCCCACCAGGCCACGGCTCCGGAGCAGCCCGCCGGAGCCGACATCCCGCGCCCCCACCCTCCGCACCCGGAACCGGCCCCGGCCCGCCGCCGGACCACCGCCCCGGCCGGTCTCACCCCGGAGGAGGCCCGCACCGTCGCGTCCTGGGACCGTGACCTCGACGCCCTCACCGGAGAACTCCTGCGGGCCCGGCAGAGCGTCACCGAGGTGCCCCTGCCGGCGTCGCTGACCGCGTCGCAGCTGCTGCGCCTGGCCGCCGACCCCGACGGCTTCGCCCAGGAGCTGGCCCGCCCCATGCCCCGCCCGCCGCAGCCCGCCGCGCGCCGCGGCACCCGCTTCCACAGCTGGGTCGAGGCCCGCTTCGAGGAGCTGACGCTGCCCCTGCCGGAGCCGGACGAGCCGCCCGCCGACGACGCCGAGATCGCCGACGAACGCGACCTGGAGGCCCTCAAGGACGCCTTCGAGCGCACCGCGTACGCCCACCGCACGCCCTACCGCGTCGAGGCGCCCTTCCAGCTCGCCCTCGCCGGCCGCGTCGTACGGGGCCGTATCGACGCCGTCTACAAGGAGGGCGACGGCCCGGAGGCGACGTACGAGATCGTCGACTGGAAGACCGGCCGCACCCCCACCGCGGACCCGCTCCAGCTCGCGGTGTACCGCCTGGCCTGGGCGGAGCAGCAGGGAGTGCCGCTGGAGTCGGTGACGGCCGCCTTCCTCTACGTGCGCACCGGTGACGTCGTACGCCCCGACGGCCTCCCGGACCGTCCCGCGCTGGAACGTCTGCTGCTGGGCGAGCCGCCCGGTGACGAACCGCACGACCGGGTCACCGGTGCGGGCCGATAGGCTCGTGGGTATGAGCCAGCCCGTTGACAGTGCCGTCAGCGCCGTCCGTACGTACATCGCGCAGCACCGCGTCGCCTTCCTCGACGACCTCGCCGAGTGGCTGCGCATCCCGTCCGTGTCGGCGCAGCCCGCCCACGCGCCCGACGTCCGGCGCAGCGCCGACTGGCTCACCGCCAAACTGAGGGAGACCGGTTTCCCGGTCGCCGAGGTCTGGGAGACGCCGGGCGCCCCGGCCGTCTTCGCCGAGTGGCCCGCCGCCGATCCCGCGGCGCCCACCGTCCTCGTCTACGGCCACCACGACGTGCAGCCCGCCGCCCGTGAGGACGGCTGGGACAGCGAGCCCTTCGAGCCCGTGGTGCGCGGGAACCGCCTCTACGCGCGCGGGGCGGCCGACGACAAGGGCCAGGTGTTCTTCCACACCCTCGGCGTCCGCGCCCACCTGGCCGCCACCGGCCGCACCGCCCCCGCCGTGCACCTGAAGCTGCTGATCGAGGGGGAGGAGGAGTCCGGCTCCCCGCACTTCCGCGCCCTCGTCGAGCAGCGCGCCGAGCGGCTCGCCGCCGACGCCGTGATCGTCTCCGACACCGGCATGTGGTCCGAGGACACCCCCACGGTGTGCACCGGCATGCGCGGCCTGGCCGAGTGCGAGATCCGGCTGTACGGTCCCGACCAGGACATCCACTCCGGTTCCTTCGGCGGCGCGGTGCCCAACCCGGCCACGGCCGCCGCCCGCCTGGTCGCCGCCCTGCACGACGAGCACGCGCGCGTGGCGATCCCCGGCTTCTACGACGGTGTCGTCGAGCTCACCGACCGCGAACGGGCGCTCTTCGCCGAGCTGCCCTTCGACGAGCGGCGATGGCTGCGCACGGCGAAGTCCCACGCCGCCCACGGCGAGGCAGGGCACACCACCCTGGAACGCATCTGGGCCCGCCCCACCGCCGAGGTCAACGGCATCGGCGGCGGCTACCAGGGCCCCGGCAGCAAGACGATCATCCCCTCCTCGGCCATGGTGAAGCTCTCCTTCCGGCTGGTCGCCGGCCAGGACCCCGGCCATGTCGAGAAGGCCGTCCGCGCCTGGGCGGCCGAGCAGGTGCCCGCCGGCATCCGGCACGAGGTCACGTTCGGCGCGGCCACCCGCCCGTGCCTGACGCCGCTGGACCACCCGGCCCTGCAGTCGGTGGTCCGCGTCATGGGCCGCGCCTTCGGCAAACCGGTCCTCTTCACCCGTGAGGGCGGTTCCGGACCGGCCGCCGACCTCCAGGAGGTCCTCGGCGCACCGGTGCTCTTCCTGGGCATCTCCGTCCCCTCCGACGGCTGGCACGCCCCCAACGAGAAGGTGGAGCTCGACCTGCTGCTCAAGGGCGTCGAGACCTCCGCGTACCTGTGGGGCGACCTCGCGGAGCACTGGCGCCATGCGCCCTGAGCCCGGCGCCCCCGCCGGGCGGGCCTCCCGCGCGGGGCACACTGGAAGAACCGCCCCGTACCGCCCGTACCGCCTGTACCACTCGTCCCGCCCGGCCCGCCCGGCCCGCCCGGGCCCGATCGCCTCCCGCCGTACGTCCCGCCGAACCGCCGCCGAACCACAACCGCCGCACCGGGGGAGTTGGAAGCACCCGTGACCACCTGGACCGACGACCACACCACCGATCGCCCCATCTCGCTCACCGCCCCGAGCGGCATCGACCGCGCCGCGCACCACCGGCTCGACGAGGCATGGCTCGCGGCGGCCTGGAGCCACCCCTCGACGCGCTGCTTCGTGGTCTCCGGCGGCCAGGTCCTCATCGACGAGACGCCCGACGGGCGCACCGAACTCGTCATGACGCCCTCCTTCGAGGCCCCCCTCACCGAGGCACACCGCTACTTCCTCGGCATCGACGAGGACGGCGTGAGCTACTTCGCCCTCCAGAAGGACGCGCTGCCCGGCCGCATCGACCAGTCCGCCCGCCCGGCGGGACTGCGTGAGGCGGGGCTGCTGCTGTCGCCGCGCGACGCGGGCCTGATGGTGCACGCCGTCGGCCTGGAGAACTGGCAGCGCACCCACCGCTTCTGCTCCCGCTGCGGCGAGCGCACCGTCATCGCCGCGGCCGGCCACATCCGCCGCTGCCCCGCCTGCGGCGCCGAGCACTACCCCCGCACCGACCCCGCGGTGATCATGGCCGTCACGGACGAGGACGACCGCATCCTGCTGGGCCGCCAGGTCCACTGGCCCGAGGGCCGCTTCTCGACCCTCGCCGGCTTCGTGGAACCCGGCGAGTCCATCGAGCAGGCCGTGCGCCGCGAGGTCCACGAGGAGGCCGGTATCGCCGTCGGCCCCGTCGAGTACGTCGCCAGCCAGCCGTGGCCCTTCCCCTCCAGCCTCATGCTGGGCTTCATGGCCCGCGCCGTCTCCACCGACATCGACGTCGACGGCGACGAGATCCACGAGGCCCGCTGGTTCTCCCGCGACGAGCTCACCGCCGCCTTCGAGTCCGGCGAGGTGCTGCCGCCCTACGGCATCTCCATCGCGGCCCGCCTGATCGAGCTGTGGTACGGCAAGCCGCTGCCGACACGCGGCTTCGTCTGACACACGACCGAGGGGTGGCCGTCCCGCACCGGGACGGCCACCCCTCGGCCTTGTCTGAACCGCAGAACCGCAGAACTGCTGAACCGCAGAACTGCTGAACCGCAGAACCGCTGGATCGCAGAACCACTGAACCGCAGGACTGCTGGACCGCTTACGCGCCGATCTTCTGCTTCACCTGCGCCAGCGACGGGTTCGTGAGCGTCGTGCCGTCCGGGAACAGCACGGTCGGCACGGTCTGGTTTCCGCCATTCGCCTTCTCCACGAACGCGGCGGACTCCGGGTCCTGCTCGATGTTGATCTCGGTGTATTCGATGCCCTCGCGGTCCATCTGGCTCTTCAGCCGACGGCAGTAGCCGCACCACGTGGTGCTGTACATCGTCACAGTGCCCGGCATGTCTTTCGCGCTCCTTCGGCGACGGGGATGTCTCGCAGGGAGGGGAACGCCCGGGAGAGCGGCACCATTCCCGCACCGTTCCCGGGGCGGGAGCGACTCCCACCGCGTCGGTACGACTATCACACCCTGCCTGTGGACAACCGGCGCACCCGTCACCGGCGACCTGGCAGCATGGCTGTGTGACAGCAGCAACGCATTCCACCCTCTTCCCGCAGGTACCGGACTCGGCCGACGCGGTGCTCGAAGGGCTCGACCCCGAGCAGCGCGAGGTGGCCACCGCCCTGCACGGTCCGGTGTGCGTGCTCGCGGGCGCCGGCACGGGAAAGACCCGGGCGATCACCCACCGCATCGCCTACGGGGTGCGGGCCGGCGTCCTCCAGCCCTCCAGCGTGCTCGCCGTCACCTTCACCAACCGTGCCGCCGGGGAGATGCGCGGACGGCTGCGCCAGCTCGGCGCCGCCGGCGTCCAGGCGCGTACGTTCCACTCGGCGGCCCTGCGTCAGCTCCAGTACTTCTGGCCGAAAGCGATCGGTGGCGCCATGCCCCGGCTCGTCGACCGCAAGGTCCAGCTCGTCGCCGACGCGGCGGCCTCCTGCGGTTTCCGGCTCGACCGGGGCGAGCTGCGGGACGTCACCGCCGAGATCGAGTGGTCCAAGGTCACCCAGACCGTCCCCGCCGACTACGTCCTCGCCGCCGGGAAGGCCGGCCGGGAGGCGCCCCGCGACCCGGCCGAGATCGCCCAGGTGTACGCCGCCTACGAGGACCTCAAGCGCGGGCGCGGCGTCATCGACTTCGAGGACGTGCTGCTGCTGACGGTGGCCGTCCTCCAGGACCGGTCCGACGTCGCGGAACAGGTCCGCGCCCAGTACCAGCACTTCGTGGTCGACGAGTACCAGGACGTCAGCCCCCTCCAGCAGCGGCTGCTGGAGCTGTGGCTCGGCGACCGCGACAGCCTGTGCGTGGTCGGTGACGCCAGCCAGACGATCTACTCGTTCACGGGAGCAACCCCGGATCATCTGCTCGACTTCCGCGCCCGCCACCCGGACGCCACCGTCATCAAGCTGGTCCGTGACTACCGCTCCACCCCGCAGATCGTCCGGCTCGCCAACGGGCTGCTCGCCCAGGCCCGCGGCCGGGCGGCCGACCACCGCCTGGAGCTGATCTCCCAGCGCCCGCCGGGCCCCGAACCGGTCTGCACCGAGTACGCCGACGAGCCCGCCGAGGCGGAGGGCGCCGCCCGCCGCATCCGCGAGCTGATCGACTCGGGCGTCCCGGCCGGCGAGATCGCGGTCCTGTTCCGCACCAACGCCCAGTCGGAGACCTACGAACAGGCCCTCGCCGACGCCGGAATCCCCTACCAGCTGCGGGGCGCGGAACGGTTCTTCGACCGCCCCGAGGTGCGCAGAGCCGGGGTCGCCCTGCGCGGTGCGGCCCGCTTCGGCGGCAACGACTCCCTCCTCGACGACGCCGTCGACCTGCCCTCCCAGGTGCGGGCCGTGCTGTCGGGGGAGGGCTGGACCCCGCGTCCGCCGGCCGGTTCGGGGGCCGTCCGGGAACGCTGGGAGTCTCTGGCCGCCCTGGCGAACCTCGCGCAGGACCTCGCCGCCGTCCGGCCCGACGCCACCCTGAGCGACTTCGTCACGGAACTCGACGAGCGGGCGAGCGCCCAGCACGCGCCGACCGTGCAGGGCGTCACCCTCGCCTCCCTGCACTCGGCCAAGGGCCTGGAGTGGGACGTCGTCTTCCTGGTCGGGGTCGCCGAGGGCATGATCCCGATCACCTACGCAAAGACGGACGAGCAGATCGAGGAGGAGCGCCGCCTCCTCTACGTCGGCGTCACCCGCGCGCGCGAACGCCTGCACCTGTCCTGGGCGCTGTCCCGCTCGCCCGGCGGCCGCCCCGGCCGCCGTCCCAGCCGCTTCCTCGACGGGCTGCGCCCCGGTTCCTCCGCCGTGGGCGGCCGCCCGGCCGCGGGCGGCCCGGGAGGTGTGGAGCGCGGCCGGGCGGGCGGCGCGCCCTTCGGTGCCGCCGCCCCGCGGCGGACCCAGCGCACCCCGGCCCGCTGCCGGGTCTGCGGCCGTCCCCTCACCGACGGGGGCGAGATGAAACTGATGCGCTGCGAGGACTGCCCCTCCGACATGGACGAGGGCGTCTACGAGCGGTTGCGCGCCTGGCGCGAGGTCCAGGCGCGGCGCAGCGGGCAGCCCGCCTTCTGTGTCTTCACCGACAAGACGCTCATGGCCATCGCCGAGACCGTCCCCGAGGACGAGCGCGAACTCGCGCGGATCCCCGGCGTCGGCGCGCGCAAACTCACCCGCTACGGAGCCGACGTCCTCGCCATCTGCGCAGGCCGGAACGTCGACGGGCTTGACGAACCGGGCTGATGCCGACTCGTCGAAAAAATAGTTTGCGCATGCCCCAGCAATCCCCATAGGTTCTTGGGCACGGGAACAGCGGCCTTCCCGGAGGCCCTGATTCCGTGTTGTACTTGCATATCCGCGGACTGGCTCACCCCAGTCCCCCGAGACGCCGAGAGGAGGCGAGTCCAGTGATCAGCATCAACGCCAGCACCAGCACCACCGTCAAAATGACCGATCGCTCGGCCGTCTCCCTGCGCATGCTCGGCGTTTCCGCCCTGGGCACCGGTCTGTCCGGCATTCGTGCCGTGCGTCCGGCGTCCTCCCCTGCCCTGACGGACCTCCCTGTCCGTGAGTGCAATGAGCGACCGACCAAGGCACTGGAAGCAGTAGCGGCGCAGGCCCAGGCCTATGCCTTTGCGGCGACCGGTGCCGGATTCCGGAAGCAGACGACGCAGCACCACCTGATGTGGGCCTTCCGTGGGCCAGAACCCTGGAGTGATCCAGCCTGATCGCCGATCAGGCCGGCGCCTTCAGGGCCGCGGAACCCCATCCGGGATCCGCGGCCCTTCTGTTTTCCCCGAACGGGGCGAGCAGACCGAAGGAGCCTCGGGACAGCAAGAGAACCCGGTACCAAGCCGCCCACCGGCCAACCGGCCGGAACGACCAGACGAGGAAGACCAGCCGTGCAACTCGAAGCGCACGCCCCGTCCGTACCGCCTTCCGACACGATCCCCAAGCCCGGCTCCACGGAGGACTCCACCTTGACCCCGCTGACCGCGCTCACCGCGCTCGACGACGCCATCGAGAACCTCGGTGTACCCGTCCCCTGCCGTTCCTACGACCCGGAGGTCTTCTTCGCCGAGTCGCCGGCGGACGTGGAGTACGCCAAGTCCCTCTGCCGCACCTGCCCGCTGATCGAGGCCTGCCTCGCCGGCGCCAAGGAGCGGCGTGAGCCCTGGGGCGTCTGGGGCGGCGAGCTGTTCGTCCAGGGTGTCGTCGTCGCCCGGAAGCGGCCGCGTGGCCGCCCGCGCAAGAACCCGGTCACGGCATGAACACCGCAGGAACGATCGACCGCCCTCTCACGCACGACCCCAAGAAGCAGGCCCCGATGAAGCCGTCCACCCACGAACCCGCCGCAGGCTCCGCGCCTGAAGACTTCACCACCAGCGGTGCGAAGGACTCGCGCCAGAACAGGACACGAGAGATGCAACTCATCCCAGAAGCCCTGGCCCGTGCGCATATGCACGACCGCCTGCGCGAGGCGGAGCGGGAACGCCAGGCCGTACGCCTGGCGACCGCCCGCCGGATGCAGCGCCGGGCCGAGCGCGCCTCGATGCGCGCCCGCCGCGCGCTCGCCATGGCGGTCATGCAGTAGCCGGCCGTATCACGCCTGAAGCGGTGGCCTCCCGGTCCAGGGAGGCGAAGCTCTCCCCGTGGGGGCCGGTCCGTCCGGACGGACCGGCCCCCACGGCGTGTTCCGTCCGTCCGGGCCCGGCGGAGGGGGCCTTCTCAGCGGAGGACGGGCCGACCGTCCGCCGCTCCCCTCACGCCTGTGCCGCCGAGTCCTCGGGCCCCTCCTCGTCGACGACGAATCCCGGCAGCCACTCCTCCAACTCTTCACGCAGCCGCACCGTCGCCCCCAGCTGGCACAGCACCCCGATGGTGCTCAGGGTCACCCGGTGGATCAGCAGATACGCCGGGGGCAGGTTGAGCTGCTTGCCGAGCTGGTAGGCGGGGGAGCGGGGGTCGGCGATCCGGGCGGCCTGACTGCGCATCCACCCCCGGGTGAAGGTGAACGCGTCGACCCGGGCCGGCTCGATGATCGGCAGGAGGTAGTCGAGCACGGCGTCGGGGTCCAGCTCTATCGACTCCTTGACGAAGCCCTCCGCGCAGAGCAGCTCGTAGACGGTCTCCGCCTCGCCGTCCAGCGTCATGCGCAAGGACTCGCCGATGGGGGCCGGCAGACCGCCGGGCAGGCGGTCCACGGTGCCGAAGTCCAGGACGCCCAGGCGCCAGTCGTCCTCGCCGTCCGGGCCGCCGGGCAGCAGACGGAAGTTGCCCGGGTGCGGATCGGCGTGCAGCAGGCCGGTACGGGCCGGGCCGGAGAACAGGAAGTGGGCCAGGAGCTGACCGGCCCGGTCCCGCTGCTCCGGCGTGCCGTCCGCGATGATCTCCGACAGCGGGACGCCGTCGATCCACTCGGTGATCAGGACCTGCTCGCACTGGTGGACCACGCCCGGGACCACGATGTCCGGGTCGTCCGCGAACTCCTCGGCGTGGGCCCGTTGGGCCTGGGCCTCCAGGGCGTAGTCCAGTTCCTCCGAGACCCGGTCCTTCAACTCCGTGATCAGCGGCTTGATGTCCAGGCCCGGGACCAGCGGGCCCAGCAGGCGGGCGAAGCGGCTGAGCTGGTTCAGGTCGGACACCAGGGCCTCGCCGGCGCCCGGGTACTGCACCTTGACGGCCACCTCGCGGCCGTCGTGCCACACGCCCCGGTGCACCTGGCCGATCGAGGCCGCCGCGGCGGGCTTGTCCTCGAACTCCAGGAACAGGTCGTGCCAGTCCTCGCCGAGCCGCTGCGCGAGCACCGTGTGCACGGTCCGCGTCGGCATCGGCGGCGCCGCCTCCTGCAGCTTGGTCAACGCCGCCCGGTAGGGGCCGGCGACCTCCTCGGGCAGGGCCGACTCGAAGACGGACAGGGCCTGCCCGAACTTCATCGCCCCGCCCTTGAGCTCGCCGAGCACCTTGAACAGCTGCTCGGCCGTGCGCTGCTGCAGCTGCTGGCCGACGAGCTCGGCGGATTCACCGACGATCCGCTTGCCCAGTCCCCAGGTCGCCCGTCCGGCGAAGCCGAGCGGGAGCGCGGCGAGCTTGGCGGTACGGGTGACCGCCTTGCGGGGAAGATCAGACATGCGCCCTCCAAGTCCCAGCCGGCCGGGCCGTCCCTGCCTCACGGCGTACTCGTGCCGACGGCCGTTGCTCCGCCATTGTCTCGCGCCGCCCCCCGTCCTCGGAGGCGTGATCCTCCCCGCATTCCCCCGTGCTCTTCTCCCCGCCTTCTCCCACGCCTTCCTCCGCGGCCCCGCACGAGCACCCCGGATGCGGCCACACCGGCCGTGCGTGCCAATGGAGAGCGGGCAGCGCGACCTCCCAGCGGGCGCCCGCGCTCGACGGCATCCGGCCGTCCAGGAAGGCGAGCGCGTGGGCGGCTGCGAGACCGGCGACGGCCGTGGCCAGCGTGAGGTCGCAGGAACGCACGTGGCGCGGTCTGCCCGAGCGCCACTGGGCGACCAGACGGGGCCAGGCCGCGTCCCGGTCGGTGCGGGCCTCGTGCAGACAGCCCGCGCAGCCCGTCTCACCAGGCAGGACGAGCGGGCCGACGACGCCTGTCGCCTCCACCACCCCGGCGTACAGGTGCGGGGTGCCCGAGGCGACGAGGTCCTCGGGCAGGGCGGGAGCGTGCACGGCGACGTCATCCCGCGGGGCGAGGACCACCAGGGAGAACCCGGGGTCGCCCTCCCCGGACGGTGGTGTGACGGGGCCGCGGCGCGGCGTGCGGCCGGGGGCGGCGCGGCGCACGGCCCGGCGTGCGGCCTCGTCACGGCGGTCGCCCACGGCGTCGGCGGGCAGCCCGCCCGGGGCGACGTCCCACGCCTCGACCCGGCCGACGTCACGCACGTCGACCTCCCCGACCCCGGCACCCGACAAGAGCGAGGCCAGGACCGCGCCCACCCGCCCGGCGCCCCGCACCTGCACGCGCAGGGAGCGCCGGGCGGCCAGGCGCCGCAGCGCGTCACCCGGTTCCGACGTGGTCAGGGACAGCGAGGCCAGCTCCGGGCGGAGCCGGTCGAGCACGTCCGTCCTCTCGCGCAGGGCGTCGGCGTCCGGGCCGCCACCGCGGGCGTCGTCGAGCAGACCGGCCCCCGCCAGCCGCTCCACCAGCCCGTCGACATGGCCGTCGGGCAGGTCCGACCCGCGTGCCTCCTCGCGCAGCAGCGGCAGCCCGCGGGTGCCGTCGAGCAGGTCGAGGAAGCTGCCCGTCGCCGTGTCCATCGGGCCGAGGGTCATCGCGTGCGCCGGCGTCATCCCGAACTGCACGGTGTTGAGATCGCGCCAGCCGCGCCGAAACGCAGGCTTCACCATCGGATGCATGACAGACCCCCGTACCTCGTGTGACTCCCCGTGTGCCGGCTGTACCGCGGCCGGCTGTGGGCGCGGCGGCTTCGCCGGTGACAGCCAGCATGCCCGGCCCCGGCGCCGGGCGTCGAAAGTTGTCCACAGGCGACCGCGATAGTCGTACTAATCCATCCGCAGCCTGTTCTGTCCGCGGCCTGTTCTGTCCGCGGCCTGTTCCGTCCGCGGCCTGTTCTGTCCGCGGTCTGATCCGCCCACTGCCTGCCGATCCGCCCACCGCCTGATCCGTCCGCGGCGCCGAACCGCCCCGGAGCCGGGACTTCCCCGTGCGCAACGGGTACCGTCGGGGCGTGTCCGCCGACCCACTGCACCGCGCCGGAACACCGCAGCGCAGCACGACGCCCCCGCTCCCGGGCGGCTCGAAGGAGAGCGCGATCGAGGTCCGCAGGAGCACCCGTCGACGCAGGACGGTCTCCGCGTACCGTGAGGGCGATCGCACCGTCGTGCTCATCCCCGCCCGGATGTCCGAGGCGGAGGAGCAGCGCTGGGTGCGTGTCATGCTCGACAAACTGGCCGCACAGGAGAGCAAGCGGCTCCTCGGCGACGCCGAGCTGGCCGAGCGAGCCGAGCGGCTGTCGGCCCAGTACCTCGGCGGGCGGGCCCGGCCCCGTTCGGTCCGCTGGGTCACGAACCAGAACACCCGGTGGGGCTCGTGCACCCCCGCCGAGGGCAGCATCCGCCTGTCGCACCGCTTGCAGGGCATGCCCGAGTACGTCGTCGACTACGTCCTCCTCCACGAGCTGGCCCACCTGCTCGTACCGGGGCACGGGCCCGGCTTCTGGCGGCTGCTGGAGCCCTACCCGCGGACCGAGCGGGCGCGGGGCTACCTGGAGGGCGTGGTCGCCGCCGGCCGGCTGCCGCACGTCCCCGGCGCGCGCGGCGAGTAGGCCCGGTCCGTCCCGGCGGGACCGGGCACCGGCGCCGTCCCCACGCGTGCGTGCGTGGCTTCTACGCCCGCATCCTGCGCGCCATCGGCTTCGAGCCGTCCCCACGCGCGCGTGCGTGGCTTCCCCTGCGGACCAGCCAGGGCTCAGCCGGTGCCCGGCCGGGAACCAGCCGGGGCCCAGCCGGGAACCAGCCGGTGCCCGGCCGGTGCCCGGCCGGGTGTTCTGTACCGGATCCGTACCGACTTCGTCCGGTGTCCGGGATTGCCGTTAGCCTGACGCGACGCACTCGCACTCGGATGGGGGACGGTCGTTACGCATGGCCAGGGAATTCCAACGCGGCCACAAGGCCAGGATCAGTGACCTCACTGCCGGTACGGACCTGTACGTAGGCGTGCAGATCTCCGGCCCCGGACTGACCTTCGACATCAGCTGCTTCGGTCTGGACGCCGACGAACGGCTCTCGGACGACCGGTACTTCGTGTTCTACAACCAGCCGAAGTCCCCCGAGGAGTCCGTGCAGCTCCTGGGCGCGCAGGCGGGCGACACCGAATCCTTCCGGGTCACGCTGGACCGGATCCCGCCGCAGATCCACAAGCTGTCCTTCACGGCGACGATCGACGGCGCCGGGCAGATGTCCCAGATCGCTCCCGGGTACCTGCGCATCGTCGCGGGCGGCGAGGAGGTGGCCCGGTACCCCTTCGACGGCTCGGAGTTCTCCACCGAACGGGCCGTGATGCTGGGCGACTTCTACCTGAAGGACGTGTGGCGGTTCGCCGCCGTCGGACAGGGCTTCGACGGCGGCCTGGAGGCGCTGCTGAAGCACTTCGGCGGCGAGGTGGCCGAGGAAACCGGGGAAGCGGGGGAAGCCGGGGAAGCCGGGGAGGCGACCCCCGCCGCACCTCCGTCGCAGCCGGGCGCCGCGCCCGGCTTCGCACCGCCCCCGCCCGCCCCCGCCCCGGCCACGCACCCCCCCTCCCCGCCCGCGTTCGGCATGCCGCCCGCCCCCGCGCAGGCCCCCGTCCCGCCGCCCGCCCCCGCGCCGCAGCAGCCCCAGCCGCAGCCGGCCGCGCAGGGGTACGCGGCCCCCGCGGGAGCCGTCCCGCCGCAGGCCCCCGGCTCCTCGGTGCACGCCGCGCCGACCGTCGCGGCGGGCGTACCGACGCCGCCCGCCGGCACCGTGCCCCCTCCCGCCCCGGCACCACAGAGCGCCCCCTTCACGCCCCCCGGCGGCCCGTTCACGCCGCCCTCGGGCACCTCCCAGGCACCCGGCGGCCCGTTCACGCCGCCCCCGGGCACCCCGGCACCCGGCGGCCCCTTCACCCCTCCGCCCGGCGCTCCCGCCTTCCCCGGCGCTCCCGCCTTCCCCGGCCAGGCCCCGGCCTTCGGGGGTGCCACGGCGCTCGCGCCCGTCCCCGCGGAGGCCGGCCTGCGCGCCGTCCTGACGAAGTACGCCGAGGCCCCCGTGGGCGACCGCTGGACCGAGCAGAACCCGCAGCTGGTCCGGGCGACCCTCACCAAGGGCGCCAACATCCTCGCCAAGCAGGGCAGCATGGTCGCCTACCAGGGCGACATCGACTTCGCCCACAAGGGCTCCGGGCTGCTCGGCAAGCTGACCGGGCAGCTCACCGGCCAGGGCATGTCCCTGATGCGGTGCTCCGGTGACGGCGAGGTGTTCCTCGCCGACGAGGCCAGCCGCCTGTTCGTCATCCGGCTCCAGGGCGAGCAGCTCTACACCAGCGCGCGCGGGGTCCTCGCCTTCGACGAGGGGCTGGAGACCGAGGTGCGCCGCATCGAGGGCGCGGGCCTGCCGGGCGGCGGCCTGTTCAGCATGCTCTTCTCCGGCACGGGCGCGGTCGTCGTCAAGACGCGGGGCACCCCCGTGGTGCTGCCGGTCGGCCCGGCGACCTACGTCGACGGCAACGCCGTCATCGCCTGGTCCGCGGGGGCGCAGGCCGTGACCACGACGTCGGTGCGGCTGCGCCGTTCCGGGTACGCACGGCAGTCCTCGGAGGCCGTGAACCTCCAGTTCCGGGGCGCCCCGGGCAATTTCGTCGTCGTCCAGCCCTTCGAGGTGTGAGGCAGTCCATGGACCTCCAGACACTCAACGCGCACCGCCCCGCGGCCACCGGCGTCCGGATGAGCGTGCACAGCTCCAAGACCCTCAAGGTCACCATGGTCAGCGGGCAGGACCTGTACGCGAAGGCCGGCTCGATGATCGCCTACGACGGTTACGTCCAGTTCGAGGCCGCCCCGGCCGGCCTGCGCCGCACGGCGGAGGAGATGGTGACCGGCGAGGGCGGCAAGCTGATGCTCTGCCGCGGCGACGGCGACCTGTACCTGGCCGACTACGGCGGCGAGATCCTCGTCGCCCACCTGGACAACGAGGCCCTGTCCGTCAACGGCCCCACCCTGCTGGCCTGCGACGCCTCCCTCCAGCTCGCCATCGAACCGGTCAAGGGCCTGGCCAAGCTGTCCGGCTCGGGCCTGACCAACCTCGTGGTCCGGGGGACCGGATGGGTGGCCCTGGTCAGCCGGGGCATGCCGATCTCCCTCGACTGCGCCGAGCGGGAGACCTACGTCGACCCGGACGCGCTGATCGCCTGGACCGACGGTCTCGACATGAAGGCCCGGCGCACGATCAAGGCGAGCGCCCTGATCGGCCGGGGGAGCGGCGAGGCGTTCCAGGTCGGTTTCAAGGGACAGGGCTTCGTGGTCGTCCAGCCCAGCGAGGACACCGGCGACCGCTTCAAGATCCGTGGCTGACCGGGGCTGAGGGGAGCACCAGCACACATGCACAGCACACTCTTCGCGCACATCCCGGTGGAGTCCACCGGACGCTACACGCTGCAGAACCCGCAACTGCTCAAGACCGCCGTCGACCAGGGCGGCAATCCCGTCCTGGCCCGCCAGGGCGCCATGGTCGCCTTCGAGGGGCACATCGAGTTCGACAGCCAGTACCGCAACCGCAGCTGGCGCAACGTCGAACGCATGACCGGCGAGCAGCTGGAGCTGATGCGCTGCAAGGGCAACGGCGTCGTCTACCTCGCCAACTTCGCCCAGTACCTGCACATCATGGACGTCGGCCGCGGCATCACCGTCGACTCCTCGGCGGTCCTGGCCTTCGACGGTTCCCTCAACGTCGGGATCGTCGCCGTGGACAGCGCCGTCGAGATCGCCTCCGCGGGCTCGTACAACCTGGAACTGTCCGGCTCGGGGCAGGTCGTCCTGATGACGTCCGGCGAGCCGCTGGTCCTGGAGGTGACGCCGGAGAAGAACGTCTGCTGCGACGCCGACGCGGTCATCGCCTGGTCGACGTCCCTGCGGACCCAGCTCCAGGCACCCACCTCCACGTCCGCCGTGTGGCGCCGCCGCGGCTCCACCGGCGAGGGCTGGGAGATGCAGTTCTCCGGCAACGGGTACGTCCTGGTGCAGCCCAGCGAACTGCTGCCGCCGCAGCACCTGCGCGGTTCCGGCCTGCTCGGCCAGTTCGGCATGGGCTCCGGCGGGCTCAGCGGGAACTCGCTCGGCGGCAGCCGCAGCTGAGCGGCGCCTTCCCGCACACGGGTGAGGCGCCTTCCCGCACACGGGTAAGGGGCGACCGCCAAGGCGGTCGCCCCTTACCTAACGGCTCACCGCCGGTTCAGGCACCGAGCCGCTCGCGCGTCGCCTCCACCAGCCGTACGACCGACTCGTCGGCCACGTCCGCGACCCGGGCGTACGGGAACCAGCGCAGGTCCAGGGACTCGTCGCTGATCGCCTCGACGGCCCCGGCCGGAGCCAGCGCCGCGTACTGCACGTCCAGGTGCCAGGCACAGGGCGTGTGATGACGGTCCAGCCGCACCGGACCGCCGGGCAGCAGGGCCAGCCCGGTGATGCCCGACTCCTCGGTCGCCTCCCGCAGGGCGGACGCGGCCAGACTCGTGTCACCGGGCTCGCAGTGGCCGCCCATCTGGAGCCACATGCGCAGCTTGCGGTGCAGGGTGAGCAGCACCCGTCCGCGCTCGGGGTCCACGACCAGCGCGCTCGCCGTGATGTGCCCGTCCGCGCAGGACTTCCACATGCCGTCCGGGTGGGCCGCCAGGTGGTCCAGGTACGTCTGGCGCAGCTCCGCCTGACCTGCGTGCCGGTCCTCGTACTCCTTCAGCACGAGGACCGCGTCGTCGTACAGGCTCACTCGGCGCCGTCACCCTTGCCGTCGCCCTCGTCCGTGCCCTCGGCCTTGTCCGTGCCTCCGGCCGCGGCGTCGTCCTCGGACGGCTTCTTCTTCAGGTCGGGCTTCCTGCCGGCGGCCTCGCCGAGCATCTTGTCCAGCTCGGAGAAGTCCAGCTGCTCGCGGTGGACGAAGCCGTCCGGGTCGTCCAGGTCGGTCGCCGTCGGCAGCATGTCCGGGTGGGCCCACAGGCCGTCCCGGCCGTCGACGCCGCGCGCGTCCGTCAGGGACGCCCACAGGCGGGAGGCGTCGCGCAGCCGGCGCGGGCGCAGCTCCAGGCCGATCAGCGTGGCGAACGTCTGCTCGGCCGGGCCACCCGAGGCACGGCGGCGGCGCAGCGTCTCGCGCAGCGCGTCGGCCGAGCCCAGGCGCGGCTTGGCGGCGGCGTGCACCACCGCGTCCACCCAGCCCTCGACGAGCGCCAGCGCCGTCTCCAGACGGGCCAGGGCCGCCTTCTGCTCCGGCGTGTCCTCCGGCTGGAACATGCCCTGCTGGAGTGCTTCCTGCAGCTGCTCGGGGTTCTGCGGGTCGAACTGGCCGACCACGTCCTCCAGCTTGGCCGTGTCGACCTTGATGCCGCGGGCATAGCCCTCGACGGCGCCGAACAGGTGCGAGCGCAGCCACGGCACGTGCGCGAACAGGCGCTGGTGGGCGGCCTCGCGCAGGGCCAGGTACAGCCGCACCTCGTCCTTCGGCACGCCCAGGTCCTTGCCGAACGTCTCGATGTTCGCGGGCAGCAGCGCGGCCTTGCCGGCCGGGCCGAGCGGCAGGCCGATGTCGGACGAGCCGACGACCTCGCCGGCGAGCACGCCGACGGCCTGCCCGATCTGCGTGCCGAACATGGCGCCGCCCATGGAGCGCATCATGCCGATCAGCGGGCCGGCCATGGCCTGCATCTCCTCCGGCAGGACGTCGCCCATGGCGTTGCCGACGCGCTCGGCCACCGGGTCGACCAGCTCCCGCCAGGCGGGCAGGGTCGCCTCGACCCACTCCGCGCGGCTCCACGCCACCGCGGAGCCCGCACCGGAGGGCAGGGCGGTCACGTCGTCCAGCCACAGGTCGGCCAGGCGGACGGCCTCCTGGACGGCGGTGCGCTCGGCCGGGCCGACGCTCGCGTCCTTGGTGCCGTCCGGAGTGCCCTGGGCGACGGTCTGGCGGGCGATCTGCTTGGCCATGTCCCAGTTCACCGGGCCGCCCTCGTAGGAGAGCATCTGGCCCAGCTGCTGGAACGCGGCGCCCAGGTCGGTGGGGTTCAGCGAACCGAACATGGCGGCGAACGGATTGTCCGCACCGGGGCCACCCAGGCCTCCGGCGCCGGGCAGCGACCCGAAACCGAACGGATTGGCCGGTCCCTGCCCACCACCGCTCTGCTGGTCCTTCTTCTTGCCCTCGTCGCCGTCGTCCGGCTCCTCCGGCGGAAGGCCGAATCCGAATGGGGTGTCACTCACGGGGTTCCTCGGCTGGTAGGGCCACCGGTTCTTTCCGGCGGCACGGCTGCCCGACAACACCACCCAGCGTAGACACCCGCGGCGCATCGGGCCTCGGTGCTTGGCCGGCCGGCGGCCTGCGGCAGGATGGATGCCACCTGGTACGTACGCGTCACTCGCGCCCGTACTGAAGACAACCGCTGGAGACGCCCGGTGAGTTCCCCAGATCCGCAGGTTCGCGCAGCGCGAAACCAGTCAACCAGTCCCCCCGGCCCCGGCGCACGCGGACCCGTCGTCGCGGTCACCGGTGCCGCGTCCGGCGTCGGCGCGCTGCTCACCGCGCGGCTCGCGGCATCGCCCGAGGTCAGGCAGGTCGTCGCCCTCGACGAGCGGCGCGGCGAGTGCGCGGACGCACAGTGGCACGTCCTGGACGTGCGGGACCCGGCCATCGCGGACAAGCTGCGCGGCGCGGACGTGGTCGTGCACCTGGCGCTCGACCTCGATCTGGAGACCGACGCAGCCGCCCGGACGGCCTACAACGTCCGGGGGACGCAGACCGTGCTGACCGCCGCGGCGGCGGCCGGCGTCCACCGGGTCGTGCTGTGCACCTCGGCGATGGTCTACGGCGCGCTGCCCGACAACGAGCTGCCGCTGTCGGAGGACGCCGAGCTGCGCGCCACGGCCGAGGCCACCGGCGTCGGGGACCTGCTGGAGATCGAGCGGCTGGCCCGCCGCGCCCCGCGCGCCCACCCGGGGCTCAACGTCACCGTGGTCCGGCCGGCCATCCTGGTCGGCGGCACGGACACCGCGCTGACCAGGTACTTCGAGTCGCCCCGGCTGCTGGTCGTGGCCGGGTCGCGGCCCGCGTGGCAGTTCTGCCACGTCGAGGACCTGTGCAGCGCCCTGGAGTACGCCGTGCTGGAGAAGGCCGAGGGGGAGCTGGCCGTCGGCTGCGACGGCTGGCTGGAGCAGGAGGAGGTCGAGGAGCTCAGCGGCATCCGGCGCATGGAGCTGCCGTCGGCGGTCGCCCTGGGGGCGGCGGCCCGGCTGCACCGGATCGGGCTCACGCCCTCCCCGGCCGGGGACCTGGCGTACACGATGTACCCCTGGGTGGTGAGCGGGAGCCGGCTGCACGACGCCGGGTGGCGGCCCAAGTACACCAACGAGCAGGTGCTCGCCGAGCTGCTGGAGGAGGTCTCCGGGCGGCACACGGTGGCCGGGCGGCGCCTGGGCCGCAAGGACGCCACGGCGGCGGGCGCCGCGGGCGCGACGGTGGCGCTGCTGGGCGCGGCGGCGGTGGTGCGGCGGGCGCGGAAGGCGCGGCGGCGCATCTGAGGCGGGGCGCCGGCGGCCGGGCGCGCAGGGGCCGGTCCGGCCTGCGCCGCGCTCCCGGTTCCCCGCCCGCCCGGCCGGCGCACTCCCGAAGGCCCGCGGAGGCTCCGGGGGCTCGGAGGAAGGTCCTGTAGGAGGCTCCAAACACGCACGCGCGCGTGCCGGGCGATAACGCTATTCCGCGCCCCCGCCGCCGTGGGGCACGATGGCCCCATGGCATCCACGAACGACCACCCCGGCGAGTCGGCCGCGCAGGACCCCGTCAAGCTGATCGGCATCCGCGAGACACCCCTGTCCGTGGACGAGGTCTTCCGGGCCGTCGGGGACGACGCGGCCGGAGGGACCGCGCTGTTCGTGGGCACCGTGCGCAACCACGACGGGGGCGCCGACGTGGACGCGCTCGGCTACTCCTGCCACCCCAGCGCCGAGGCCGAGATGCGGCGGATCGCCGAGAAGGTCGCCGCCGAGTACCCCGTGCGGGCGCTGGCCGCCGTGCACCGCGTGGGAGACCTCGGGGTCGGTGACCTCGCCGTCGTCGTCGCCGTCTCCTGCCCCCACCGCGGCGAGGCCTTCGAGGCCTGCCGCAAGCTGATCGACGACCTGAAGCACGAGGTGCCGATCTGGAAGCACCAGAAGTTCTCCGACGGCACCGAGGAGTGGGTGGGCGCCTGCTGACCCGCCCACGCGGGTCTCCGCCGTACGCCTTCCTCCCCGCCGGCCCCCTGATGCCCCGGGCCCTTGGTGTCACGGCCCCCTGATGCTTCGGGTCCCTGATGCCCCGGGGCCCTGGTGTCACGGACCTCTGGTGTCACGGACCTCTGGTGTCACGGAGGCCGCGGGAGTTTTCCCCCGGCCCTCCGGTTGCGTAACCGCACCCCGGACGTGAGCGTTGTCACTGTGGATGGTTAATCTGCTGATCAGTCAGTAGCGGATGCTCTGTGGGGTTGGGAGGCCGGCATGGGGGCACTTGCCTGGTTGCTGATTCCGCTTGTGGCTGCGATCGGCGCGGGTCTGTGGGGCAGCTGGGCCAACCGGACCCGGAAGATCCGCGGCGACGGCCCTGAGCTCGACGGATACGCCCGGTTCCGCGCGGCGATGGAGAAGTCTCACTCCCGCACCTGAGCGGACGGCCCTGACGGTGCGCCGACAGGAGCGTCCCTTAGTGTCGTGGCATGCCACGCCGCACCGCGACGATGCTCGCCTCCACCCTGATGCTGATCGCGCTCCTGTGCGCGGGAGTGTTCATCCCCGTGCCGTACGCGGAGATGTCCCCGGGGCCGACGGTGAACACGCTCGGGGAGCACGACGGCGAGCCGGTGCTGCAGATCTCGGGACACAAGACCTACCCGGCCGACGGCCACCTCAACATGACCACCGTCAGGGTCACCAGCGCCGACTACCGGATGAACCTCGTCGAGGCCGTCTACGGCTGGCTCGCGCACGACGACAAGGTCGTGCCGCACGACACGCTCTACCCGGACGGCAAGACCGAGGAGGAGTCCTCCCAGGAGAACGCCGAGGAGTTCAGCCAGTCCCAGGAGAGCGCCAAGGTCGCCGCCCTGAAGCAGCTCGGCATCCCGGTGAAGACCTGGGTGGTCGTCTCCACCGTCGTCAAGGGGTCCCCGGCGGAGGGCAGGCTGCACGCCGGTGACGTGATCAAGGCCGTCGACGGCGCGGCGGTGAAGCAGCCCGGGGACGTGGCGAAGCTGGTGACCCGGCACAAGCCCGGCCAGGACGTCGTCTTCACCATCGTGCCCGCCGAGGAGCAGGCCGCCGCCGAGAAGGAGAACCGCGCGGCGACGGCGACGCGGAAGGTCACGATCACCACCAGGGCCTCCGACGACGGCGGCGAGAAGCGTGCCGTCGTCGGCATCTCCGCCGGGACCGACCACACGTTCCCGTTCACCGTCGACATCAAGCTCGCCGACGTCGGCGGCCCGAGCGCCGGCCTGATGTTCGCGCTCGGCATCTACGACAAGCTCACCCCGGGCAGCCTGACCGGCGGCGCGTTCGTCGCCGGCACCGGCACCATCGACGACGACGGCAAGGTCGGGCCGATCGGCGGCATCGAGATGAAGACCGTCGGCGCGCGCGGCAAGGGCGCCCGGTACTTCCTGACGCCCGCCGACAACTGCGAGACCGCCGCCAGGGACACCCCGAAGGGGCTCACCCTCGTCAAGGTGAACACCATCGGCGACGCCCTCGACGCGCTCGCGGACATCCGCGCCGGGAAGACCGCCGGCCTGCCGCGCTGCACGGCCGGGTAGCGGCAGGCGCGCTACTCCTCGAAGGTCGCCGCCAGCGCCTGGGCCAGACCCGGCACCAGGTCGGAGCCGGTGAGGACCTCGGTGGGGGAGTCCTTCTCCCGCAGCCGCAGCGCCGACTCGCGGGCGCCGTCGCGCAGCACCGCGACCGTCATGCGGACCTCCTGGCGCTCGGGGTGCTCGGCCACCCACTGCGCCAGCTTCGCCTCGTCCAGTCCCTGGGGGACCTGGGCCTCGGCGGACGGCGGCAGCATCAGGCGCTCCACGGTGAGCGCGCAGCCGGTCACCGCGTCCGGCCAGGCGATGGTGCCGAGGAACTCGTCCAGCGGCCGGTCCGCCGGAATCTCCTCCTGTTCGATCGGGGTGAGACCGGGAGCGGTCTCCTGCTCGCTCCCGGCGAGACCGAGACGGTCCGCGAGCGAGGGCTGCTCGGCGCGCAGCCGCGCGGTGTCGACGAGGGCGAAGAGGCGGGCGGGCTGGTCCCAGCCGAGGCCGGAGACGTACTCGTCGATCTCGAGCACGGCCCGGGTCAGCGGGCTCGCCGCCATGGGTGTGTTGGACATGGTCACAATCCTGCCTCGTTCCGGCCCGGAATCGGGAACCGAGTAAACGGTGAGTAAGTTGCATAGGTGTGGGCCCACGATCAGGAGGGCGCACGGGAGGTCCACGAACCCGGGGGCCTGACGGATCAACAGCGAACTTCGAGGTGCGCACCTTGGCTTTCCAGATGCCGGACCGCGGCGGAGGCCCGACAGGGCCGCGGATCAGAGTGGGCCGCCCGTCCCGGCGTGCCCGGACCCTGCTCATGACACTGGGTGTCCTCGCCGTCCTCGGCATGGCGTTCACCATGTTCGCGGGCTTCTGGACGGACTGGCTCTGGTACCGGTCGGTCAGGTACTCGTCGGTGTTCACGACGACCCTGTGGACCAAGATCGGTCTCTTCTTCGTCTTCGGCCTGCTGATGGCGCTCGCCGTCGGATTCAACATCTGGCTGGCCCACCGGCTCCGGCCGCCGCTGAGCGCGATGTCGACGGAGCAGCAGAACCTCGACCGCTACCGTATGGGCATCGCCCCCTTCAAGAAGTGGCTGCTGCTCGGCATCACCGCCCTGGTCGGCCTGATCGCCGGCGCCTCCGCCGCCGGCCAGTGGCGGACCTGGCTGATGTGGGTCAACGGCGTCTCCTTCGGGCGGAAGGACCCCCAGTTCAAGCTGGACGTCTCCTTCTTCGCCTTCGACCTGCCCTGGTACCGGTTCCTGCTCGGCTTCGGCTTCGCCGCCGTGATCCTGTCGGTGATCGCCGCCGCGCTCACCCACTACCTGTACGGCGGGCTGCGCCTGACCAGCCCCGGCGGACGCGCCACCGCCGCGGCCACCGGCCACCTGTCGGTGCTCATCGGCGTCTTCGTCGCCTTCAAGGCGGTCGCGTACTGGCTCGACCGGTACGGGCTCGCGGTCAAGTCCAGCGACTTCAAGGCCACCGACAACTGGACGGGCCTGCGGTACGTCGACGCCAACGCCTACCTGCCGGCCAAGACGATCCTGTTCTGCATCGCCGTGATCTGCGCGCTGCTGTTCTTCGCCACCATCTGGCGGCGCACCTGGCAGCTGCCCGTGATCGGCTTCGGCCTGATGGTCCTGTCGGCCATCCTCATCGGCGGCCTGTACCCGGCGATCGTGCAGAAGTTCCAGGTCCAGCCCAACGAACAGGCCAAGGAAGCCCCGTACGTCGAGAAGAACCTCCAGGCGACGCGTGAGGCGTACGGCATCGACGGCACCCAGGTCACCGAGTACCCGGGCCGGAGCCGGACCGAGGACAAGACCGAGCTGCGCGACGACGCCGACGCCGCGGCGAGCGTCCGGATCATGGACCCGAACATCGTCTCGCCGACGTTCCAGCAGCTCCAGCAGATGCGGAACTACTACGCGTTCCCGACCAACCTGGACGTCGACCGGTACTCCAAGGACGGCAAGGACCAGGACACGGTCATCGGCCTGCGCGAGCTGAACCTGGCCGGCATCCCGAAGAAGAACTGGATCAACAACCACTTCCGCTACACCCACGGCTACGGCGTGGTCGCGGCCAAGGGCACCGAGGTCGACTCCGAGGGCCGCCCGGTGTTCACCGAGTCCGACCTGCCGTCCAAGGGCGAGCTCCCGCGGTACGAGCAGCGGATCTACTACGGCGAGAAGACCACCACGTACTCGATCGTCGGCGGTCCCCAGGAGGAGATCGACTACTCCGACGACAGCGGTGAGAAGCCCACCCGCTACCAGGGCGACGGCGGGGTCGACCTCTCCAACCCGGTCAACCGGGCCGCGTACGCGGTGGCGTTCAACGAACCGCAGATCCTGTACTCGGGCGCGATCGGCGACGGTTCGCGCATCCTGTACAACCGCACCCCCAAGGAGCGCGTCGAGGCGGTCGCCCCCTGGCTGACCATCGACGGCGACGCCTACCCGGCGGTGGTGGACGGGAAGATCCAGTGGATCGTCGACGCCTACACGACGACCAACGGCTACCCGTACGCCTCCCGTACGACGCTCGGCGACACCACGGCCGACTCGCTGACCGCGACCAACGACAACCGCGCGGTGGTGGCCCAGCAGAACCAGGTCAACTACATCCGCAACTCGGTGAAGGCGACCGTCGACGCGTACACCGGCGACGTCAAGCTCTACCAGTGGGACACCGAGGACCCCGTCCTGAAGACCTGGATGAAGGCCTTCCCGGACACGGTCCAGCCCAGGAGCGAGATCTCCGACGCGCTGATGGCCCATCTGCGCTACCCGCAGGACCTGTTCAAGGTCCAGCGCGAGCTGCTCACCCGCTACCACGTCAAGGACGCCGACACCTTCCTCAGCGGCAGCGAGGTGTGGCAGGTGCCGGACGACCCGACCAACAAGACGGGCGACGCGGTGCCGCCGTACTACCTCAGCATGAAGATGCCCGACCAGAAGGAACAGGCGTTCTCGCTGACGACGACGTTCACGCCCAACGGGCGGGACAACCTCAGCGCGTTCATGGCGGTCGACGCCGAGGCGGGCACGGACGGCTACGGCAAGATCAGGATCCTGAAGGTGCCGACGAGCACGACCGTCGACGGGCCCAAGCAGGTGCAGAGCCAGTTCAACTCCGAGCAGGACATCGCCGAGTCCATCCGGCTGCTCAGGGGCGGTGACTCCGAGGTCGAGTACGGCAACCTGCTGACGGTGCCGCTCGACGGAGGACTGCTGTACGTGGAGCCGGTCTACGTACGCGGTGGCGGCCTCAAGTACCCGCTGCTGCGCAAGGTGCTGGTCACCTACGGCGGCAACACCGCCTTCGAGAACACCCTGGGGGAGGCCCTCGACAAGGTCTTCGGGGCGCAGGGCAAGGCCCCCGAGCCGCCGGACGAGGGCCGGGACGAGGGCACCACGCGGCCGCCGGCGACCGGCGACCCGACGGTCCAGGAGGCGCTGGACGACGCCCAGAAGGCCTTCGAAGCCGGCCAGGAAGCCCTGAGGAAGAACGACTGGGCGGCGTACGGCGAGGCGCAGAAGGACCTCCAGGACGCGCTGAGCCGGGCCGAGGAGGCCCAGTCCCGGGCCGGCCGGAGCGGCGGTGCGGAGAACAGCGGCGACAAGAACGGCGAGAAGAACGGTGAGAAGGCCGGGGAGGGCGAGTCCGGTTCCGGCTCCGGTCCCCGGCCGAGCGACAGCCCCGCCGGCGGCTCGGGCGGCGGGTGATCCGGCCCGTCACCCGCTCCCCCCGCGCCGTGATACGGTTGAAAACACAACGGCGCGGGGTGGAGCAGCTCGGTAGCTCGCTGGGCTCATAACCCAGAGGTCGCAGGTTCAAATCCTGTCCCCGCTACTGGAGTCGGACGCAGCACGCGAACGACCGCGAAGGCCCGGGTCCCGAAAGGGATCCGGGCCTTCGCGTTGCGCGAGCGCGTGGACCGGTGCCCTCGACGGCCGTGCCGACGGGGAGAGTTGGGGGATCTGTGTTTGACTTGTCTCTCTGTGGGCATGTCGACAAAACGCTGAAGTGACCTCACTGACTGCGGTGTGCCAGGTGTACCCGGGTTGCAGGTGGTGCGACGATGGACGTTATGGGGGACAAGGCAAAACTGTTCGAGACGGGGCGATTTGCGCAGCAGTCCGATCTGGACGAGACCGGGGACGAGGCCGGTGAGGCCGCGGACGAGGCGGCCGAGGAAGTACGCCGGCGGCTCGCCGCCGAAGCCGGTGACGTCGAGGCGATGAGCGTCCTCGGCGCGATGCTGCTGCGCCGCGGCGATCTCGACGGAGCCGAGCCCCATCTGCGCGCCGCGACCGCCGCCGGTGACCGCGCCGCCGCCAACAACCTGGGCGTCCTCCTCCACCAGCGGGGGTACGCCGACGAGGCCGCCGGGTGGTGGCGCATCGCCGCCGTCGCGGGGTCCGCCCCGGCCGCCCACGCACTGGGCCGGC
This sequence comes from Streptomyces sp. NPDC006134, assembly GCF_040628835.1. Lineage (NCBI taxonomy): Bacteria > Bacillati > Actinomycetota > Actinomycetes > Kitasatosporales > Streptomycetaceae > Streptomyces > Streptomyces sp. NPDC006134. Next base: position 49,582 of record NZ_JBEXTV010000010.1, read on the forward strand.
ACCACCGCGAGCGGGGCGACGAGCCCGCCGCCGAGTACTGGCTGCGCCAGTCCGCCGAGCAGGGCCACGTCCTGGGCGCCTACGCGCTCGCGGATCTCCTGGAGCACCGCGGCGACCCGGGCGCCGAGCGGTGGATGCGGGCCGCGGCGGAACGCGGACACCGGGAGGCCGCGTACCGGCTGGCGCGGGCGCTGGAGCGGCGGACCGTGCGGAAGACCGACGGCGACAACGGTGTCAAGGCCGCCGAGGAGGCCGAGCAGTGGTACCGGCAGGCCGCCGCGCGCGGCCACCGGCGGGCCGCGCTGCACCTCGGGACCATCCTGGAGAAGCGGGGCGAGGTGCAGGAGGCCGCGCGCTGGTACCTGATGTCCGCCAAGGACGGGGAGCCGCGGGCCGCCTGCGCGCTGGGGTTCCTGCTGCGGGACGCCGGGGACTGTGAGAGCGCCGCCGTGTGGTGGCTGCGCGCCGCGCAGGAGGGCGACGGCAACGCGGCCAACGCGCTCGGGGCGCTGCACGCCGAGCGCGGGGAGACCCAGACCGCCGAGCGCTGGTACCGGGCGGCGCTGGACGCCGGGGACGACAACGGCGCCTACAACCTCGGGCTGCTCTGCGCCGAGCAGGGACGGACCGCGCAGGCCGAGCAGTGGTACCGGCGCGCGGCCTACGCCGGGCACCGCGAGGCCGCGAACGCGCTCGCCATCCTGCTGCTGCGCGGCGGGGACGAGACCGGCGCCGAGCCCTGGTTCTCCAAGGCCGCGGAGGCCGGGAGCGTCGACGCCGCCTTCAACCTGGGCATCCTGTACGCCGGGCGCGGCGAGGAGGAGGCGGCCCTGCGGTGGTACGAGCGGGCCGCCGCGGCCGGGCACACGGAGGCGGCCCTCCAGGTCGGCATCGCCCGGCTGCGCGAGGGGGACGAACCGGAGGCCGAGCGGTACCTGCGGTGCGCGGCCGGGGGCGGCAGCGCCGAGGCGGCGTACCGGCTGGCCACCGTGCTCGACGCGCGCCGTCCGCCGGAGCCCGCGCACGAGCTGGGGGAGCCGGTGCACCGCAAGACGGAGTGCGAGGAGTGGTACGAGCGGGCCGCCTCGCAGGGTCACCGGCGGGCACAGGTCCGGGTCGGGATGCTGGCCGCGGCGCGCGGGGACGTGGTCGAGGCGGCGCGGTGGTACCGCCAGGCGGCGGAGTCCGGCTCCCGCAACGGGGCCTTCAACCTGGGACTGCTGCTGGCCCGCGAGGGCAGCGAGCCCGAGGCCGCCGTGTGGTGGACCCGGGCGGCCGACGCCGGGCACGGCCGGGCGGCGCTGCGGCTCGCCCTGGTCTACGCGCGTCGGGGTGAGCTGGACGAAGGGCAGCGGTGGGCCGGCCGGGCGGTGGAGCTGGGACCGGCGGAGGTGGCGGAGCGGGCGGCCCGGCTGCGGGACGCGCTGCGGCAGGAACTGTCGGCGTGAGGCTCCCGCGCCCTGATGTACCGGCGAGGGTGATTTGCTTTTGTCTGCACCGTTGACGTAACGTGGGGTTCACCGACGCGGGGTGGAGCAGCTCGGTAGCTCGCTGGGCTCATAACCCAGAGGTCGCAGGTTCAAATCCTGTCCCCGCTACTGAAGACCGAGGGCCGGAATCCGAAAGGGTTCCGGCCCTCGGTGCGTTTGTATCCCTTGCATCCCTTTGCCCGATGCGGCCCGAAGCCCTCCGCGGCTCGATGTCCTCCGCGCGCACGCAGGGGAAAGCCCCGGCACGCATCGGGTGCCGGGGCTTTCCGCGAAGGCTTACGCCGACGCGCAGTTCGGGCAGACGCCGCGGTACGTCACCTCGACGTCCGAGACGGTGAAGCCGAAGCGCTCCGAGTCGGGGAGGTCGGTCAGCGGGTTGCCCGTCGGGTGCACGTCGCGGATCGTGCCGCACCGGGCGCACACCAGGTGGTGGTGCGGGCGGTGGGCGTTCGGGTCGTACCGCTTGGCGCGCTTGTCGGTGGCGACCTCGAGCACCTCGCCGAGCGAGACGAGCTCACCCAGCGTGTTGTACACGGTCGCCCGGGAGATCTCGGGCAGCTTGGCGACGGCCCGCGCATGCACCTCGTCGGCCGTCAGGTGGACGTGTTCGCCGTCGAGGACCTCGGCCACGACGCGCCGCTGCGCGGTCATGCGCCATCCGCGTCCGCGCAGCCGTTCCAGTAGGTCACTCATGCGAACCAGCCTAACAGCAAGGGGACCAAGTCCCGAGCGGATGTGACTTTGGAGGTTTACTTGACTTAGACAATGTCCATTGTAGGATCGGCACCGGCATTAGCCAAGGGACAGGACCAGCAGGAATGGCGCAGGAGGCCCACGTGACTCAGGGACCGCTCACTACGGAAGCCGGTGCTCCGGTAGCCGACAACCAGAACAGCGAGACCGCGGGCGTCGGTGGCCCCGTGCTCGTCCAGGACCAGCTCCTTCTGGAGAAGCTGGCCCACTTCAACCGTGAGCGCATCCCGGAGCGTGTGGTCCACGCCCGCGGTGCCGGTGCCTACGGCACCTTCACGGTCACCGCCGATGTCACCAAGTACACGCGCGCCAAGTTCCTCTCCGAGGTCGGCAAGGAGACGGAGGTCTTCCTCCGCTTCTCGACCGTGGCCGGCAACCTGGGCGCGGCGGACGCCGTCCGCGACCCGCGCGGTTTCGCGGTGAAGTTCTACACCGAGGAGGGCAACTACGACCTCGTCGGCAACAACACCCCGGTGTTCTTCATCAAGGACGCCATCAAGTTCCCGGACTTCATCCACACCCAGAAGCGCGACCCGTACACCGGTTCGCAGGAGCCGGACAACGTCTGGGACTTCTGGAGCCTGTCGCCCGAGTCGACCCACCAGGTGACCTGGCTCTTCGGTGACCGCGGCATCCCGGCGTCGTACCGCCACATGGACGGCTTCGGCTCGCACACCTTCCAGTGGAACAACGAGGCCGGCGAGGTCTTCTGGGTCAAGTACCACTTCAAGACCGACCAGGGCATCAAGTGCCTGACCCAGGAAGAGGCCAACAAGCTCGCCGGTGAGGACCCCGACTCCCACCAGCGCGACCTGCGCCAGGCCATCGAGCGCGGCGAGTACCCGTCCTGGACCGTGGGCGTGCAGATCATGCCGGCGGCCGAGGCGGCGACCTACCGCTTCAACCCGTTCGACCTGACCAAGGTGTGGCCGCACGCGGACTACCCGGTCATCGAGATCGGCAAGCTGGAGCTCAACCGCAACCCGCAGAACATCTTCGCCGAGGTCGAGCAGTCGATCTTCTCCCCGGCACACTTCGTGCCCGGCATCGGCCCGTCCCCGGACAAGATGCTCCAGGGCCGTCTGTTCGCCTACGGCGACGCCCACCGCTACCGCGTCGGCATCAACGCCGACCACCTGCCGGTGAACCGCCCGCACGCCACCGAGGCGCGGTCGCACGGCCGGGACGGCTTCCTGTACGACGGCCGCCACGGCGGTGCGAAGAACTACGAGCCGAACAGCTTCGGCGGCCCGTTCCAGACCAACCGCCCGCTGTGGCAGCCGGTTCCGGTCACCGGCGTCACCGGCGACCACGAGGCCCCGGTCCACGCGGAGGACAACGACTTCGTGCAGGCGGGCAACCTCTACCGGCTCATGACGGACGAGGAGAAGGAGCGCCTGGTCAACAACCTGGCGGGCTCCATCTCCCAGGTCTCGCGCGAGGACATCATCGAGCGCGCGATCAACAACTTCCGTCAGGCGGACGCCGACTTCGGCAAGCGGCTGGAGGCCGCGGTCCAGGCCCTGCGCGGCTGACCCCTTCCCGTACGGGACCGCTTGTCGTGGCGGGTGGGCTGGATCTCCCTCGTGGAGGTCCGGCCCACCCGTGTTTCAGGCCGGGACCTGCTGCGGGGCCGGCCGTGCCGGGGGCCGGGCCGGCACCCAGCAGCGGACGAGGTCGCGCACCGAGACGATGCCGGCCGGCTCGCCGCGCTCCAGGACGACGAGGTGGCGGAAGCCGCCGTGCGCCATCGCCCGTGCCGCCTCCTCCAGGGTCCAGGAGGGGGTGGCGAAGACGACGTCGGTGGTGGTGTGGGCGTGGGCGTGCTCCGTGTCCGGGTCCTGGCCCAGGCCGACGGAGTCGAGGATGTCGCGCTCGGTGAGGATGCCGATGCCGCCGGCGTCGGGGTCGTGGACCACGGCCGCGCCGACCCGCCGGGCGGACATCAGGGCCGCGGCCTGACGGAGCGTGTGGGCGGGGCCGATGGTGAGGACGATCGTGCTCATGGCGTCACGGACGAGCATGGATGGAGCCACCTCCTGCCGAATCCACGGATAGTTCATGGATTCACAAGTTCACAAGTGGGGGGGCTCTCAGAGTCGCAGGTAAAGCGAGGGTCAACAAGAGGGCGCGCGTGGCCGGTTGACCGTGCCACGCGCGCCCCGTGCGCCTCAGTAGCGCTGGTTGAGGTATCCCAGCAACTCGTCGTGCAGCAGGCCGTTCGACGCCGCCGCGTTGCCGCTGTGCGGGCCAGGGCGGCCGTCGAGGCCGGTGAAGGTGCCGCCCGCCTCCGTCACGATGATCGCGTTCGCGGCCATGTCCCACAGGGACAGCTCCGGCTCGGCGCACAGGTCGACCGAGCCCTCGGCGACCATCATGTACGGCCAGAAGTCGCCGTACGCGCGCGTGCGCCACACCGCGCGGGTCAGGTCCAGGAAGCCGTCCAGCCGGCCCTGCTCCTCCCAGCCGCCGAGCGAGGAGTAGGCGAAGGAGGCGTCGGCCAGCCGGGAGACGCGGGAGACCTGGAGCCGGGAGGCCGAGGTGAGGCTGCGGCCGGAGAAGGCGCCGTGGCCCTTCGCGGCCCACCAGCGGCGGCCGAGGGCGGGGGCGGAGACGACGCCGACGACGGGCCGGTAACCCCCCTCCCCGGCCTCCATCAGGGCGATCAGGGTGGCCCAGACGGGGACGCCGCGGACGTAGTTCTTGGTGCCGTCGATCGGGTCGATCACCCAGCGGCGGGGGCCGGTGCCCTCGACGCCGTACTCCTCGCCCAGGATCGCGTCCCGGGGGCGGGCGCGCTGCAGATGGCCGCGGATGAGTTCTTCGGCCGCCTTGTCCGCCTCGCTCACGGGCGTCATGTCCGGCTTCGTCTCGACCTTCAGGTCCAGAGCCTTGAAGCGGTCCATGGTCGCCGCGTCGGCGGCGTCCGCGAGGACGTGGGCGAGGCGGAGGTCGTCGAGGTAGTCGGGCATGTGCTGAACGGTATCCGCCGGGGCGGGGGTGGGGCCAGCGGGGTCCGGGGGAGGCAGGGGTGGGCGGCCCTTACCGCTCCGTGTTCTCCGCGCCCTCCGTGTCGGCCGTGGTGCGGTCGGCCAGGCGTTCGTAGCGCTGCCTGGCGGCCTGCGGAGTGCCCAGCCCCAGCCCGAAGGCGATCTCGTGCCAGGTCATGCCGCGGCCCCGGGCCATCCGCAGGAGTCCGGCCTCCAGCTCGTCCATCTCGCCGCGCACCAGCGGGACGAGACTCAGCGCGGCCGTGATGTCGGCGTGGTCCACCTCCGGTTCCCCGGACTCCAGCTGGGCGGCTCCGCTCAGCAGGAACGACACGAGCCGGACGGCCTCGTGCGGCCCGATGACCGAGGGGTGGACCTGGCGGCGGCGCTGCTCGTCCGTGGCCGCGTGGCGCTCGGCGATGCGGAACAGGGAGGTGTACACCCGCTGGACCCGCGCCTGCTCGGGCTGCGGGGGTGTGAAGGGGTCGGTGGGCTCGGAAGTCGACGGCATGGAGCAAGGGTGACCGGAGCACGGGACGGTGTCAACCAGTTGTTGTAAACGGATTGTTCAATCGCCGTGTGTCCTGGGAGCGGGAGCTCCCGCCCTGACCGCTCCCGCACACCCTTGACAGTGCACCGGGGCGCGTCAAACCTGGGCCGAGAGCCGCTCGCCCCGAGGGAGGCGACGATGCCCGCAGCCCGGGAATCCCTGCTCGACGCCGCCTACGCGGCCCTGGCGCGCCGGCCGTGGTCCGCCGTGCGGATGGTGGACGTGGCCGCCTCCGCGGGTCTCTCCCGGCAGACGCTGTACAACGAGTTCGGCGGCGAGGACGGGCTCGCCCGGGCGCTCGTCCGCAGGGAGGCCGACGGCTGCCTCGCCGGCGTCGACCGCGCCCTCGCCGGCCCCAGCGACCCCAGCGACCCCTGCGACCGGCTCACCGCGACCGCCGAGTGGACGGCGTCGGCGGCCCGTGACAACGCGCTGGTGCGGGCCCTGCTCACCGGCTGCTGGAGCGAGTGGCTGCCCTCCCCGGCGCCGAGGGCGGTACCGGCCTCCCCGGGCGCGGCGGCGCGGCGGCGGGCGGACGGCGCGCCGCCCTCGCCCGGCGACCTCGTCGCCCTCGTGCGCGACCGTGCCGTGGCGGTGCTGGCGGAGCCCGGTGCGCCGCGGCCGGACACCGGCGACCTGGCCCACTCCTGCGAACTCGCCGTCCGTCTCGCCCTGTCCTGCGTCGCGGCGCCGCCGGCCGAGGGCGGCGTGGCGGACCTCGTACGGACCGTGCTGCCCGGCGGCCGGCGTCCTGACGCCGTGCGCCCCGGTCCTAGTGGGCCGAGCCCGACAGCTGGAGCCCGATCACGCCGATGATCACCAGGCTGATCGAGACGATCTTCAGGGTGGACACCAGGTCGCCGAGGAACACCATCCCGTAGATGGCGGTGCCCGCCGCGCCGATGCCGGTCCACACCGCGTAGGCCGGGCCGACGTCGAGCTTCTTCAGGGAGAGCGTCAGCAGGCCGAAGCTGCCCAGGGCGAAGGCCGCGAAGGCGATCGTCGGCCACAGCCGGGTGAAGCCGTGCGACAGCTTCAGGCACACGGCGAAGCCGGTCTCGAGCAACCCGGCCACGATGACCAGCAGCCACGCCATGGGTCGTCCTCCTGTGTCCACGTGTCGGCGCTCCGACGTCCTGTGACCGTTCGTCAGACTCTGGTCGTGCTCGGGGTCCGGCTCGGTGCGATTATGCACTTACCTGCCCCCCGCCGGGGCAAACAACGCGAAGACCGGCCGCCTTCCCGCGGCGCTGGGGTCAGTCGCCCTCCGTGCGCTCCCGCGTGGACAGCAGCCGGCGCAGCGAGTACAGCCGCGCCGGATCGGCGTGGCCGTCGGCCACCCACTGGTCCAGGGCGCAGTCCGGCTCGTCGTGGCTGCACGCGCGGGGGCAGCCCTCCGTGCCCGGCTCCAGGTCGGGGAAGGCGTGGATCACGCGGGACGGATCGATGTGGGCGAGCCCGAAGGACCGTACGCCCGGGGTGTCGACGACCCAGCCCTCCGCGCCCGACAGCGGGAGCGCCAGCGCCGACGTCGTCGTGTGGCGGCCGCGGCCCGTCACCGCGTTCACATGACCCGTGATGCGGCGGCGCTCCTTGGAGACGAGCGCGTTGACCAGCGTGGTCTTGCCGACGCCCGAGTGGCCGACGAAGGCCGTGATCCTGCCGTCCAGGTGCTCGCGCACCCGGTCGGCCGCGTCGCCGTTCTCCAGCTCCTCGCGGCTGGTGACGACGTACGGGATGTCCAGCGCGCCGTACAGCTCCAGCAGCTGGTCCGGCGGGGCGAGGTCCGACTTGGTCATGACCAGCAGCGGGGTCAGGCCGCCGTCGTACGCCGCGACCAGGCAGCGGTCGATCAGGCGAGGGCGCGGCTCGGGGTCGGCGAGGGCGGTGACGATGGCCAGCTGGTCGGCGTTGGCGACGACCACGCGCTCGTAGGGGTCGTCGTCGTCCGCCGTGCGGCGCAGGACGGAGGTGCGCTCCTCGATGCGGACGATGCGGGCGAGGGTGTCCTTCTTGCCGGACAGGTCGCCGACCAGGGCGACCCGGTCGCCCACGACGGCCGCCTTGCGGCCCAGTTCGCGGGCCTTCATCGCCAGCACGATCCGGTCGTCCACGAGGCAGGTCAGCCGGCCCCGGTCGACGGTGAGGACCATGCCCTCGGCGGCGTCCTCGTGCTTGGGCCGGATGCTGGTGCGCGGCCGGGTGTTCCGCCGTCCCGGGCGGGTGCGGATGTCGTCCTCGTCGGTGTGCTTGCCGTAGCGGCGCATGGCGTCGTCCCCTACGCCCCGGCGCTCCCGAGCATCCCGGTCCACAGGTCGGGGAAGTCCGGGAGGGTCTTCGCCGTCGTCGCCACGTTCTCGATCCGCACCCCCGCGACCGCGAGGCCGATGATCGCGCCGGCGGTGGCCATGCGGTGGTCCTCGTAGGTGTGGAAGACGCCGCCGTGCAGGGGGCGCGGGCGGATGTGCAGGCCGTCGGCGGTCTCCGTCACGTTGCCGCCGAGCTCGTTGATCTCCTTGGTGAGCGCGGCCAGGCGGTCCGTCTCGTGCAGGCGCAGGTGGGCCACGCCGCGCAGGGTCGAGGGGGAGTCCGCGAGGGCGGCGACGGCCGCGATGCCCGGGGTGAGCTCGCCGACCTCGCCCAGGTCGACGTCGATGCCGTGGATCGCGCCGGAGCCGGTGAAGACCAGGCCGTAGTCGGTCAGTTCGCAGGAACCGCCCATCTCGGTGAAGATCTCGCGCAGCCGGTCGCCGGGCTGGGTGGTCCGGGCCGGCCAGTCCGGGATCACGACCCGGCCGCCGGTCACCAGCGCCGCCGCCAGGAACGGCTGGGCGTTGGACAGGTCCGGCTCGATCGTCAGGTCCCGGCCGAGCAGGGCGCCCGGCGTCACTCGCCAGACGCCGGGCTCGCCGCCCGACTCCGGAGTGTCGACCTGGGCGCCGACCGCGCGCAGCATGTCCACCGTCATCCGGATGTGCGGCATCGACGGCAGGGTGGCGCCGGTGTGGCGGACCTCGACGCCCTGGTTGAAGCGCGGGCCGGACAGCAGCAGCGCGGAGACGAACTGCGAGGAGGAGGACGCGTCGACCGCCACCGGGCCGCCGTCCAGGGCGCCGCCGCCGTGCACGGTCATCGGCAGCGCGCCGCGCCCGTCGTCGTCGATGCGGGCGCCGAGGGCGCGCAGCGCGTCGATGACGCCGTGCAGGGGGCGCTCGTACGAACGGGGGTCGCCGTCGAAGCGGACCGGGCCGTCGGCGAGCGTGGCGACCGGCGGCAGGAAGCGCATCACCGTGCCGGCGTTGCCGACGTCGACCGTGGCCGGGCCGCGCAGACCGGACGGGATGACGCGCCAGAACTCGCCGGTGCCGTCCGCGCCGACACCCTCCTCGATCTCGACGCCCATCGCGCGCAGGGCACCGGCCATCAGCAGGGTGTCGCGGGAGCGCAGCGGGCGGCGCAGCCAGCCCGGCTCGGAGGCGAGGGCGGCCAGCACCAGGGCGCGGTTCGTCACCGATTTGGACCCCGGCACATGAACCGTCGCGTCGACGGCTCCGCTCGCGTGCGGGGCGGGCCAGAGGGCGGTGTCTGCGGGGTTCACGGTCATGGGCCCCACTTTAGTGGCTGGGGCCGACCGGAGATCTTGATCAAATGCGGCGAAACCAGAGCGAAACACCGGCGTGGAAAGTGCCGTGCATATATGCAGAGACCTGTCATCCGCTATGCGGAGATCTGTCGTCCGCCTCCGCAGGTGCCGGTTGCTTTCCGTCCGTGGGTGCTGGTCGCTTTCCGCCTGTGGGTGCCGGTTGTCTCCCGCCCGTGGGTGCCGGTCGCCTCCCGTTCGCGGGTACTGGTCGCCTCCCGTCCGCGGGTACTGGTCGCCTCCCGTCCGCGGGGCCCGGTCGCCGCGCCCCGCGCGTTCACAGCTCCAGCAGCCAGCGCCCCCCGCCCAGCAGCGAGCACAGCGACACCGCGTGGAACAGGAACAGCCACAGCCCCGCCGGGGCGTGCGTCAGCCGGGCCAGCTGGTCCGCGTCCGAGTCGCCGGCCTCTCCCCGGGCTCGCCTGACCTGGAGCTCGAACGCCGGGCGCACCCCGCCGAGCAGCAAAAACCACACCACCGCGTACGCGAACGCCGCCTGCACCTGCGGCCCGGTCAGCCAGGACACCAGGAGGAAGAGGGCGCCCGTGAGGACCACGGTGAGCGCCCCGTAGGCGTTGCGGATCATCACCAGCATCGCGGCGAGCAGCGCCGTCGCCAGCCACAGCAGCAGGGTGATCCGCCCGGTCGCCAGCAGGGCGGCGCCGCCCAGGCCGAGCAGCGGGGGAGCGGTGTAACCGGCCGCGGCGGTGAGGATCATGCCGAGGCCGTACGGCTTGCCGCGGCTGACGGTCAGGCCGCTGGTGTCGGAGTGCAGGCGGATCCCGGTCAGCGTGCGGCCGGTGAGCAGGGCCACCAGGCCGTGTCCGCCCTCGTGCGCGATGGTGACGGCGTTGCGCGCCACCCGCCACGGGCGGTGCGGTACGACGACGGCGAGCCCGGCGACGAGCGTCGCGATCACCACCCACAGCTCGGGACCGGGCTGAGTGCCCGTGAGCTCGTCCCAGAGGGAGGCGAGTGACGCCGATGCGGTGCTGTCCATCTGTGGTGCGGGCCCCTCCCGGTCGCGCGCGGTCCGGCGGTGTTGCGCGTCTGTGCGGACGGTAGGGAAGACGCCGGCGCGGCGGCGATCGTTCCCGGGGGACGGAGGCCGCGTCCACCGGACCGCCCCTGCTCCGCGGCCGCCAGGAACCGTTCGGTGACGTGGTCGCTGCCCTCCGGCCGGAAGCGGGACAGCCTGCGCGGCGGCACTTCGGCCGGCACCGGTACGGCGTCCCGTCCGAGCCGCGCGAAGAGGGGTCGGGCAGGGCAGGCGCCCGCACCTGTGCCACCGGGGCGCCGAACACCGCGTACAGGCGGGGCGTGCCCCTGATGTCCACAGCGTCCATCGCGTGACCGCCCTCCGCGGGGACGCCGAGCCGGGGAGACAGGACGACGACAGGACGACGACAGGACGACGACAGGAGGGCGCCGGACAACAGCCATCCCCTGATGTCCCCCTGACAGCGGTCTGCCACTCTTGGACGTGTCCAGCGGTTCGGACACGAGAGCATCGAAGGAAACGGCGGACACGTACGGGCATCTCGCCCCGGACCCGGCGGGCCGGGCGGCGGAGGTGACGGTCCTGGCGCTGACCGAAGCGGCATGATCCAGCGTTTCCGAAGGGCGGAAGGGAGGTTTCGGATGTGCGGACGGTATGCGGCGAGCCGCAGCCCGGAGGAGCTCGCGGGAATCTTCGGTATAGAGGTGGGGGTCCCTCCTGCCCGGGCGGAGTCGGGGGACCGGGGGCGGGAACCGGCGGAGACCCTGGCGGAGGCCGACTACCCCGACTACCCCGACTACCCCGACTACAACGTCGCGCCGACCAAGGAGGTCTTCGCCGTCCTGGACCGCCCCTTGAAGGACGTGCCCGACCCGCGGCCGGTCCGCCAGCTGCGCAGGCTGAAGTGGGGGCTCGTCCCCTCCTGGTCCAAGACGCCCGAGGGCGCCGCCCGCATGATCAACGCGCGCGCCGAGACCGTCCACGAGAAGCCCTCGTACCGCCGCGCCTTCGCCACCCGGCGCTGCATCCTGCCCGCCGACGGCTACTACGAGTGGGTCACCGGCCGGCAGGAGCGGGAGCTGGAAGCCGAGGGGAAGCGGAAGCGGCCCCGCAAGCAGCCGTACTTCGTCACCCCGGCCGACGGGTCGGTGTTCGCCATGGCGGGGCTGTACGAGTTCTGGCGCGACCGGACGCTGCCGGACGACCATCCGCAGGCCTGGTGGGCGACGTGCTCGGTGATCACCACCGAGGCGGAGACCACGCCGCTGGCCGGCGCCCCGGCCGAGGGGCCCGCCTCGCTCGCCGACATCCACCCCCGGATGCCGCTGATGCTCACCCCGGACCGCTGGGACGCCTGGCTGGACCCGGCCCGCACCGACCCGGACGACGTGCGGTCGCTGCTGGCGCCCCCGCCCCCCGGGCTGATGCGCGCCTACCCCGTCTCCACGGCCGTCAGCAACGTCCGCAACAACGGGCCCCAGCTGCTGGAGGAACTGGCGGCGCCCGAGGAGGGCACACTCTTCTGACGTGACCCCCGAGATCAGCGTGACCCCCGAGATCAGAGTGACTCCCGAGAACAGCGTGACCACCGAGACCGTCGACACCGGCGCCGGGACCGCCCGCGTCACCTGGCACCCCGCCCCCGGGGCCCGGCTCGTCCTCGCCCTGGGCCACGGCGCCGGCGGCGGCATCGAGGCCCGCGACCTGCGGGCGCTGGCCGCCGTACTGCCCGGCCACGGCGTCACCGTCGCCCTCGTCGAGCAGCCCTGGCGGGTGGCCGGGAAGAAGATGGCCCCGGCGCCGAAGACGCTGGACGCCGGCTGGCGCGGCCTGTGGCCCGCGCTCGCCGCTCCCGGCCTGCCGGTGATCTCCGGCGGACGCAGCGCCGGCGCCCGCGTCGCCTGCCGCACCGCCGCCGAGCTCGGCGCCCGCGCCGTCCTCGCCCTCGCCTTCCCGCTCCACCCGCCGGGCAGGCCGGAGAAGTCCCGCGCCGACGAGCTGCTCGGCACCGGCGTGCCCACCCTCGTCGTCCAGGGCGGCAGCGACCCGTTCGGCAGGCCCGGGGAGTTCCCCGGCGGGGCGTACGAGCTGGTCGAGGTGGCCCACGGCGATCACGGCTTCGCCGTGCCGAAGAGGGCGGCGACCACGCAGGAGGAGGCCCTCGCGGTCCTCACCGGAGCCGTCGCCGGGTGGACCGCGTCACTCGGGTGAGAGCCCGGGAATGACCGGCCGCCGGCGGCTGTTGTGGCGGACGTGTGTGCCGGGGCACCGGCACCGACGTCGTAGGAGAGGAAGTCCGCCGCATGGGTTCCACCTTCTGCCCCACCCGCGACAGTCGCGCCGGCCTGGACTGGACGGTGCTGACCGCGGCGAAGACCGCCCCCGCCCGGGCGGTGGGCGGACCGGATTGGCAAGCACCGTCGACCACGGGTCGTCTATCCTCCGAAACGAGTGGGACCGGACTCGGTCTCGCGACGGCTTTGGAGGAGGTGGGTCCGGTCACTGGGACCGACGCAGGGACCGACAACAACGGCCAGGCGGAGCAGCCCGAGGGCCGGGGCACGGGCGCGGAGACGACCGCCGAGCGCAGCGCGCGCTTCGAGCGGGACGCCCTCGAATTCCTCGACCAGATGTACTCGGCCGCCCTGCGCATGACGCGCAACCCGGCCGACGCCGAGGACCTGGTGCAGGAGACGTACGCCAAGGCGTACGCGTCCTTCCACCAGTTCCGCGAGGGCACCAACCTCAAGGCGTGGCTGTACCGCATCCTCACCAACACCTTCATCAACTCGTACCGCAAGAAGCAGCGCGAACCCCAGCGCAGCGCGGCCGAGGAGATCGAGGACTGGCAGCTCGCCCGCGCCGAGTCGCACATGTCGACGGGGCTGCGCTCCGCGGAGTCCCAGGCGCTCGACCACCTGCCCGACTCGGACGTGAAGCAGGCGCTCCAGGCGATCCCCGAGGAGTTCCGCATCGCCGTGTATCTCGCGGACGTCGAGGGCTTTGCCTACAAGGAGATCGCCGACATCATGGGGACACCCATCGGAACGGTGATGTCCCGGCTGCACCGGGGGCGGCGTCAGTTGCGCGGCATGCTCGAGGACTACGCCCGCGAGCGCGGGCTCGTCCCGGCCGGTGCCGGAGAGTCGAACGAAGCGAAAGGCTCGGGGTCATGAGCTGCGGAGAGCCGCACGAGACGGATTGCAGCGAAATCCTCGATCATCTCTACGAGTTCCTCGACCGTGAGATGCCGGATGTGGAGTGCTCGAAGTTCGAGCACCACTTCGAGGAGTGCTCGCCCTGTCTGGAGAAGTACGGGCTCGAGCAGGCCGTGAAGAAGCTGGTCAAGCGGTGCTGCGGCCATGACGACGTGCCGGGCGACCTGCGGGCCAAGGTCATGGGGCGGATCGAGCTGATCCGTTCCGGCCAGGCGGTGCCCGAGCACGACGTCACGGCGGCCCCGCCCGCGTCGGCGCCGCCCGCCCCGCAGGAGTCCTGACCCCCGCCGCACGGCGGGCTGTCACCTCGTCCCGCACGAGGGCCGTCCCTCCGTCCCGCACGAGGGCCGTCACCCGTACGTGCTAATGCGGGCCGTCGCTCCGCGTCGTCCCCTTCGGCCCCCCTAGGCTCCGGTGCCTGACGGACCCGGCCGGGGGAGGGACTCATGGAGGCGACACCGGCACGGGCGCACGCCTACGTCTGCGGTGTCGCCCTCGCCGCCTTGGCCTGTCTGCTCGGCCCGTGGCCGCTGCCCGCGGTCCCCGCCCCCTGGTGGGCGGTGGCCCTGCTCGCCGCGGTGTACGCCGGCTGCGAGTACGCCGCCCGGTCCCGCTTCCCCGGGCCCTGCCACCCGGTACTGCTCGCCGCGGCCTTCCTGCTGCCGCCGCCCGCCGCCGCCCTCGTCGCCCTGCCCGGGGCACTGCTGTCCCCCGTCGACCGGGGCCCCGCCGCCCCGCGCCGCGTCTGGCGGGCCGCCCGGCAGACGCTCGCGGTGTGGGCCGCCGCCCGGGTGCACTTGGAGCTCGGTGGGCGGGACGCGGTCGTGGCGCCCGACTTCCCGTACGCGCTCGTCCCGGCCGGAGCCGCGGTCCTCGCCTTCTGCCTGGTACTGACGCTGCTGGACGGCGGCATCCGCGTGGCGGCCGAGCGGGTACCGGCACGCAGGGCCTGGCGAGGACTGTTCCTCCGGTCGCTGGCGCCCTTGGCCGCGCACGGGCTCGCCGGGCTGATGATGGCCGTGCTGTGGCGCAGCCCCTACGGGCCCGTCGCCGCGCTGCTGGTGCTGCTGCCGATGGGCGTGTCGTGGTGGGCGTTCGCCCAGTACCACCGGGAGCGGGCCGCGCACCAGGCCACCATCCGCGCGCTCGTGCAGGCCGTCGACATCAAGGACGGGTACACGCGCGGGCACAGCGAGCGGGTCGGGCAGGCGTCCATGATGATCGCCCGCGAACTCGGCCTGGACGACGAGCGTGTGGAGGTGCTCCGCTTCGCGGGCATCCTGCACGACGTGGGCAAGCTCGGCGTGCCGACCCGGCTGCTCACCAAGGACGGCCCGCTCACCCCCGAGGAACGCCGGGTGATCGAGCTGCATCCCGAGTACGGCCACGAGATGGTGCGAGGGATCGGCTTCCTCGGGGAGGCGCTGGCCGCCGTGCTGCACCACCACGAACGGCTGGACGGCAGCGGCTATCCCTACGGGCTCGCCGGCGGCCAGATCCCGGAGAGCGCGCGGGTGG
Organism: Streptomyces sp. NPDC006134; assembly: GCF_040628835.1. NCBI lineage: Bacteria > Bacillati > Actinomycetota > Actinomycetes > Kitasatosporales > Streptomycetaceae > Streptomyces > Streptomyces sp. NPDC006134. The sequence continues at coordinate 64,741 of NZ_JBEXTV010000010.1, forward strand.
TGGCCGTCGCCGACGCCTTCGACGCGATGACGTCCACCCGCTCCTACCGCAGGGCCCGGCCGGTCGCCGCCGCGCTGGCGGAGCTGGAGCGGTGCGCGGGGTCCCAGTTCGACCCGCGGATGGTCGCCGCGCTGACGCGGGCGCTGGCGCACCACGGGTGGCATCCGGCGGTGACCGCGGACGAGCCCGCCGCGGCCCCGGACGCCCCGGAACGCTCAGACGCCCCGGATGCCCCGGAGCCCTCAGACGCCCCCGACCCCCCAAGCGCTCCGGACCTCCCAGGCGACCGGGACACCTCGGATGCCCCGGGCACCTCAACCGCCTCGGACGCCTCAAGCGGCCTGAGCACCTCAACCGCCCCGGACGCCTCAAGCGGCCTGAGCACCTCAACCGCCCCGGGCGCCCAGGCCGCGCCGCCCGCTCCGAGCCGCCCGGGGGCCCGCCCGTGAGACCGTCGGCGTGCCGGTCCTTCCGGTCCTTCGTGCTCCGGCCGGCCGCTCGGGGCTGCGCCCGTTCGGTCGCGGGCGCCGCCGGGCCGTCCGGCGGGTCGCCCGTGAAGCCGGCCGTGAGCCGGCCCCTCCGGCCCTGCCTGCTCCGGCCGGCCGTCCGGGGCAGTGCCGCCCTGGTCGCGGTGGTCTGTCTCGGCGCCACCCTGGCCGACGGACCGGCGGAACGGTCCGTCGCACTGGCGTTCGGCGTGCTCGTCGCGCTCGGGGAGCTCGCCCGACGGCCCACGGCCGGGGTCCGGGAGACCGCGCCGCTCGGCGCCGCCGGGGCGCTGTCGTACGCGCTGCTCGGGGACGACGCCGGGCAGCCCACCCAGCACGGCGTCGCCCAGACCGTCACCGTCGTGCTCGCCGCCACGCTGCTCGGCAGCGTGCCGCACGTCGCCCGCGGCGACAGGACCACTCTCGACCACCTGGCGCGGCGCGTGCTCACCGTCGCCTTCGCCGCCGTCTGCTTCCAGCCGCTGTTCAACCAGGGCACTTTCGACGGCTGGGGCGGTCCCGCCTACGCGCTGCTGCTGCTCGCGCTGCTCGCCCTGACCGCCCTGTGCGACGCCGTGCTCACCGCGGCGTCCGCGCACGGGCGCACCGGGTGGCCCTTCGGACCGCTGCTGCGGGAGGAGGTGCGCGGCATGGCCGGCATCACCTCCGCGGTGTGCGCGACGGGCGCGGTGATGGCGCTGGCGGTCGCCGTCGTGGGGCTGTGGGCGCTGCCCGTCTTCTCCGTGCCCCTGCTGCTCGCCCAGCTCTCCTTCCGGCGCTACGCCGCCGTCCGGGCCACCTACCGGCAGACGATCGCCTCCCTGGCGCGGGCCACCGAGATCGCCGGGTACACCCCGGCCGGGCACGCCCGGCGGGTCGCCGCGCTCGCGGTGGCGGTCGGCCGCGACCTGGGGCTGACCGGCCCCGGCCTGACGGTGCTGGAGTACGCGGCCCTCATGCACGACATCGGCCAGCTCAGCCTGGTCGACCCGGTCCCGGCCGGGGCCACCGCCTGTCTGCCCGCCGCCGAGCAGCGGCGGATCGCGCTGCTCGGCGGTGCCGTGGTCCGCCGCACCGGCGTCGACTCCGCGGTCGCCGTGGTCGTCGAGCGGCAGGCCGACCCCTGCCGGGAGCAGCCGCTCGCCGCCCGGATCGTGCGGGCCGTGAACGCCTACGAGGAGAAGGCGCGGGACGCCGGCCCGGGTGGCCCCTGGACGGCCCTGGAGGAGCTGCGGCTGGCGCCCGCCGGTGACTACGCCCCCGAGGTCGTCGAGTCCCTGGCCCGGGTGCTCTCCCGGCAGGAGCCGGGCAGAGGGAGCGGCCGGGGACCGCGACGGCGGGCAGCACGCGGGCTGTCTGATCCGGCCGGGGCTGGGTAACCCATGGGTAATGAGCGGCCCCGCATCCGTACGTGGTTGGATGCGAAGGAGAGGGCGTACGGGGGCACAGACGGGAACAGCCGGCCCACTCCACAAAACTGGCAGGCGGGAATCGTGAGGATCTTCGGCAAGGGACGGCACCGGCCCTCCGCCTCCTGGCGGCAGGCCACCGACCGCGCGTTCACGCTGATCGGCGACGGCCGGTACGAGGACGCGGGCGCGCTGCTGACGCGCGCCGCCGACCTGGAACCCTGGCTGTCGGAGTCCTGGTTCAACCTCGCCCTGCTGCACAAGTTCCGGCACGACTGGGAGCAGGCCAGGGCGGCCGGCCTGCGGGCCGTGGCCCTGCTGGAGCGGGACACCGGGGCACCGGACTGGTGGAACGTGGGCATCGCCGCGACCGCCCTGCAGGACTGGCCGCTGGCCCGCCGCGCCTGGCAGGCCTACGGGCTGCGGGTGCCGGGGGAGGCGACCGGCTCCGGCGAGCCGCTCGGCATGGACCTGGGCAGCGCGGCCGTACGGCTCTCCCCCGAGGGGGAGGCCGAGGTGGTGTGGGGACGGCGGCTGGACCCGGCCCGGATCGAGGTGCTGTCCATCCCGCTGCCGTCGTCCGGGCGGCGCTGGGGCGAGGTCGTCCTGCACGACGGCGTGCCCCACGGGGAGCGGACCACGTCCGCCGGGCACACCTATCCCGTCTTCGACGAGATCGAGCTGTGGGCGCCCTCGCCCGTCCCCACCTGGGTGGTCCTGCTGGAGGCCGCGACCGAGGCCGACCGGGACGCCCTGGAGCAGCTCGCCGCGGACGCCGGGTTCGCCGCCGAGGACTGGTCGTCCTCGGTGCGGCTGCTGTGCCGCATGTGCTCGGAGTCCCGGATGCCGTCCGACGAGGGCGACGGGGAGCACCTCGACCCGCACGACCACAGCGAGCCGGGGCACCCGGGGCCGCTCGGCCACCGCACCGACGGGCAGCTGTGGGTGCCGGAGCGGGAGTGCGGGGTGGCCGCGCCGGCCGCGCTGGTGCGGGGTCTGCTGGACGGGTGGGTCGCGGACAGCCCCGACTCCCGGGACTGGCGGGATCTCGAAGAGGTCTGCTGAAGGTCCGCCGGGGACCCCGGGCGACGGCGAGGGGCGGCCGGACGGACGCCGTACCCTGTATCAGCATCACCCCCTGTTTTCTAGGAAGGCGTACGTCGGTCATGGCTCAGCAGGACACCGATCAGCAGCGCGCGGGCGTGCTCCCCGTGGACGACGAGGGATACGTCATCGACACGGAGGACTGCGAGGAGCGCGAGACGGCCTGGCGCGAGCGCGGCACCTCCCGTCCGATCACCGTGGTCGGCAACCCGGTGCTGCACAAGGAGTGCAGGGACGTCACCGACTTCGGCGAGGAGTTCCAGCAGCTGGTCGCGGACATGTTCGCCAGCCAGCGCACCGCTGAGGGCGTGGGCCTGGCCGCCAACCAGATCGGCGTCGACCTGAAGGTGTTCGTCTACGACTGCCCCGACGACGAGGGCGTCCGGCACGTCGGCGTGGTCTGCAACCCCAAGCTCGTGGAGCTGCCCGCCGACAGGCGCCGCCTCGACGACAGCAACGAGGGCTGCCTGTCCGTGCCGACGGCGTACATGCCGCTCGCCCGGCCCGACTACGCCGAGGTGACCGGGCAGGACGAGAAGGGCAACCCGATCAAGGTGCGCGGCACCGGCTACTTCGCGCGGTGCCTCCAGCACGAGACGGATCACCTGTACGGCTACCTCTACATCGACCGGCTCTCCAAGCGCGAGCGCAAGGACGCGCTGCGGCAGATGGCCGAGAACGAGCCCCGCTACCCCGTGGTCGCCAACGACTGAGACCACCGGTCCGCCCCAGCGGACCCGCCAACTCCCTCGCGCACGGCGCCCGTTCAGGATTCCCTTCCTGGCCGGGCGCCGTTCGCGTACGCCCGCGCATCCGGCGCCGTTCGTCCGTGCGTCACCCGTTCCCTTCCTCCCGCTCCTCCAGTGATCCATAACATGTCACACAAGGGGAGAATTCCGGCACCTCGGGGCGATGAATTGAGCAAATCCGTTCCCATACCGGTCAGTTGTGGTGCTGAATGGGGAGGGCGGGGATACGCGACGGCGCACGCCCCGCACAGCGGGAGGGGTGCGCCGACCGGCGGCTGAGAGGGGTTTGTTCGTGCCTGCTTTCTCACACGGCTCCACAACGACACCGGCGGCGGTCGCAGTTCCACCCTCGCTCGCCCTCCCGGCGGTCGAGGCGGCATTTCCCCGGCGGCTGCATCCGTATTGGCCCAGGCTTCAGCGGAAGACCCGTGGCTGGCTGCTCGAAAAGCGGCTCATGTCGGCGGACAAGGTCGCGGAATATGCCGACGGCCTGTGCTACACCGATCTGATGGCCGGGTACTACCTCGGCGCGCCCGACGAGGTCCTCCAGGCGATAGCGGACTACAGCGCGTGGTTCTTCGTCTGGGACGACCGGCACGACCGCGACATCGTGCACGGCCGTCCCGGCGCCTGGCGGCGGCTGAAGGACCGGCTGCACACGGCTCTGGACTCCCCCGGGGACCATCTGCACCACGAGGACGCGCTGGTCGCCGGGTTCGCCGACAGTGTGCTGCGACTGTACTCGTTCCTGCCGCAGACGTGGAACGCCCGGTTCGCCCGGCACTTCCACGCGGTGATCGAGGCGTACGACCGGGAGTTCCACAACCGCACCCGCGGCGTCGTCCCCGGCGTCGAGGAGTACCTCGAACTGCGCCGGCTCACTTTCGCGCACTGGATCTGGACCGACCTGCTGGAGCCCAGCGCGGGCCTCGAACTGCCGGATTCGGTGCGGAAACACCCGGCATTTAGGCGGGCGGCGCTCCTCAGCCAGGAATTCGCCGCCTGGTACAACGACCTCTGCTCGCTGCCGAAGGAAATAGCGGGCGACGAGGTGCACAATCTCGGAATCAGTCTCATCACCCATGAGGGGCTGACGCTCGAAGAAGCGATCGTGGAAATCCGGCGGCGCGTCGAGGAATGCATCGACGAATTCATCCTCGCCGAACGGGATGCCTTGCGTCTCGCCGACGCATTGGCCGACGACGGAACGGTACGCGGAAAAGAACTCGGTGCCGCCGTGCACGCCTGCGTCGGCAACATGCGGAACTGGTTCAGCTCCGTCTACTGGTTCCACCACGAGTCCGGCCGGTACCGGGTCGACAGCTGGGACGACCGCTCCACGCCCCCGTACGTCAACAACGAAGCGGCAGGTGAGAAATGACCGTCGAATCCTCCCCCAAGTCCTCGGCCTCGCTCGGACGGGGGGTGCCCCCATCCCCTGATGCCCGGTCCCAGGCGGAGCTGCGCGAGCCGCCCGTGGCGGGCGGCGCCGTGCCGTTGCTCGGCCACGGCCTGAAACTGGCCCGCGACCCGCTGGCCTTCTTCTGCCGGCTGCGCGGCCACGGCGACGTCGTCCGCCTCCGGCTCGGCCCGAAGACCGTGTACGCGGTCACCACGCCCGCCCTCACCGGCGAGGTGGCGCTCAGCCCCGACTACATCATCGCCGGGCCGCTGTGGGAGTCCCTGGAGAGCCTGCTCGGCAAGGAGGGCGTGGCCACCGCCAACGGCCCCCTGCACCGGCGCCAGCGGCGCACCATCCAGCCGGCCTTCCGGCTCGACGCCATCCCCGCCTACGGGCCGATCATGGCCGAGGAGGCGCAGGCGCTGGTGGAGCGCTGGCGCTCCGGGAAGGTCCTCGACATCACCTCGGAGTCCTTCCGGGTGGCCGTCCGCGTCTCCGCCCGCTGCCTGATGCGCGGCAGCTACATGGACGACCGGGCCGACCGCATCTGCAGCGCGCTCGCCACGCTGTTCAGCGGCATGTACCAGCGCATGGTCCTGCCGCTCGGGCCGCTGTACCGCATTCCCGTTCCGTCGAACCTGGAATTCAACCGGGCCCTGGCCGATCTGCACCGCCTGGTCGACGAGATCGTCGCCGACCGCCGGGCAAGTGGTCAAAAGCCGGACGATTTGCTGACGGCTCTGCTGGAGGCGAAGGACGAGAATGGCGAGCCCATCGGGGAGCAGGAGATCCACGATCAGGTCATCGCCATCATCACCCCCGGCAGCGAAACCGTCGGCTCCATGCTCATGTCGTTGCTGCTGGTCCTCACCGAGCACCCGGAACTCGGGGACCGGATCCGCGACGAGGTGAAAAGCGTCGTGGGCGACCGCCCCGTCGCATTCGAGGACGCCCGAAAGCTGACGTACACCACGAATGTCATCGTGGAGACTATGCGTCTGTATCCTGCCGTATGGATATTGACGCGCCGCGCGGTGCGCGACACCGAGCTCGGCGGGTACCGCATTCCGGCCGGGGCGGACCTCGTCTACAGCCCGTACGCGATCCAGCGCGACCCGCTGTCCTACGAGCGGCACGAGGAATTCGACCCCGACCGCTGGCTCCCGGAACGGTCCAAGAACGTGCCCAAGTACGCGATGAGCCCGTTCAGCGTCGGCAACCGCAAGTGCCCGAGCGACCACTTCTCGATGGCCGAGCTCACGCTGATCACCGCGGCGATCGCGTCCGCCTACCGCTTCGAGCAGGCGCCCGGCTCCGACCCGAGGCCCCGCATCGGCATCACCCTGCGCCCGCGCCGCCTGCTGGTGCGGGCGCTGCCCCGGTGACGGGGGTGACGGGCTGACAGGGGGCGGGGTGACGGGCCGGCGGCGCTCCGGCGCGCGGCCGGGCGGCCTGCGGGCCCCGGAACGCGCGCCGGCCGGCGACGTCGTACACCGGTAGTCCTGCCGCGCCGGTCAGGAGCGACCGGCGCGGCAGCCGGGGAGGATCAGAAGTCCTCGTCCAGGTCGACGGTGCCCTCCACCGCCACCTGGTACGCCGACGGACGCCGCTCGAAGAAGTTGGTCAGCTCCTGGACGCCCTGGAGCTCCATGAAGGAGAAGGGGTTCTCGGAGCCGTACACCGGCGCGAAGCCGAGGCGGGTGAGCCGCTGGTCGGCGACGCACTCCAGGTACTGCCGCATCGAGTCGGTGTTCATGCCGGGCAGGCCGTCCCCGCACAGGTCGCGCGCGAACTGCAGCTCCGCCTCGACGGCCTCCCGCAGCATGTCGGTGACCTGCTCCCGGAGCCGGTCGTCGAAGAGGTCCGGTTCCTCCTTGCGGACGGTGTCGACCACGTCGAAGGCGAAGGACATGTGCATCGTCTCGTCGCGGAAGACCCAGTTGGTGCCGGTCGCCAGGCCGTGCAGCAGGCCCCGGCTGCGGAACCAGTAGACGTAGGCGAAGGCGCCGTAGAAGAACAGGCCCTCGATGCACGCGGCGAAGCAGATGAGGTTGAGGAGGAAACGGCGGCGGTCGGCCTTGGTCTCCAGCCGGTCGATCTCCTCCACCGAGTCCATCCACCGGAAGCAGAACTCGGCCTTCTCGCGGATGGACGGGATGTTCTCCACCGCGGCGAAGGCGGCGGCCCGGTCGTCCGGGTCGGGCAGGTAGGTGTCCAGCAGCGTCAGATAGAACTGGACGTGGACGGCCTCCTCGAAGAGCTGGCGCGACAGGTACAGGCGCGCCTCGGGGGAGTTGATGTGCTTGTACAGCGTCAGCACCAGGTTGTTCGCGACGATCGAGTCGCCCGTCGCGAAGAAGGCCACGAGCCGGCCGATGAGGTGCTGCTCACCGGGGGACAGCTTCGCGAGGTCGGCCACGTCCGAGTGGAGGTCGACCTCCTCCACGGTCCAGGTGTTCTTGATGGCGTCCCGGTAGCGCTCGTAGAAGTCGGGGTAGCGCATGGGGCGCAGGGTCAGCTCGAAGCCCGGGTCGAGCAGGTTCTTGGCGGGAGCGGTCGTCACTGGCATGCCTCGCAGGACTCGGGGTTCTCAAGGGAGCAGGCGACGGCCTCTTCGGGGGCCGCCTGCGGGACGGGGGTGGTGGCGCGGGCCGCGCGGGCGATCCGCGTCGCCGGGCGCGAGCGCAGGTAGTACGTCGTCTTCAGCCCGGACTTCCAGGCGTAGGCGTACATCGAGGAGAGCTTGCCGATGGTCGGCGTCTCCAGGAACAGGTTCAGCGACTGGGCCTGGTCGAGGAACGGGGTGCGGGCGGCGGCCATGTCGATCAGGCCGCGCTGCGGGATCTCCCACGCCGTGCGGTACAGCCGCCGTACGTCCTCGGGGATCCAGGAGAATCCCTGCACCGAGCCGTTCGCCTCGCGCAGCGCCTCCCGGGTGCGGGCGTCCCACACGCCGAGCCGCTTCAGGTCCTCGACCAGGTAGGAGTTGACCTGGAGGAACTCACCGGAGAGCGTCTCGCGCTTGAACAGGTTGGACACCTGCGGCTCGATGCACTCGTAGGCGCCCGCGATGGAGGCGATGGTCGCGGTCGGGGCGATGGCCAGGAGCAGGGAGTTGCGCAGGCCGACGGCGGCGATCCGCTCCCGCAGCGCCGCCCAGCGCTCGGGCCAGGTGAGCTCGGTGTCGTAGTGGTCGGGGTGCAGGACACCTCGGGCGGTACGGGTCTTCTCCCAGGCCGGGAGCGGGCCGTTGCGCTCGGCGAGGTCGGCGGAGGCCTCGTACGCGGCGAGCATGATCCGCTCGGCGATGCGCGTGGACAGCCGCCCGGCCTCGGGCGAGTCGAAGGGCAGGCGCAGCTTGAAGAAGACGTCCTGCAGGCCCATCGCGCCCAGGCCCACCGGGCGCCAGCGGGCGTTGGAGCGGCCCGCCTGTTCGGTCGGGTAGAAGTTGATGTCCACCACCCGGTCGAGGAAGGTGACGGCCGTGCGGACGGCGGCGTCCAGCCGCTCCCAGTCGATGTCGCGGGCGGCCGGATCGACGAAGGCGCCGAGGTTGATCGACCCCAGGTTGCACACGGCCGTCTCGCCGTCGCTGGTGACCTCCAGGATCTCCGTGCAGAGGTTGGAGGAGTGGATGACGTGGCCCGGCTCGGCGGTCTGGTTGGCGGTGCGGTTGGCGGCGTCCTTGAAGGTCATCCAGCCGTTGCCGGTCTGGGCGAGGGTGCGCATCATCCGGCCGTACAGCTCGCGGGCGGGGAGCGTCTTGCGCGCCAGCCCCGCGGCCTCCGCCTTCCGGTAGGCCGCGTCGAACTCCTCGCCCCACAGGTCGACCAGTTCGGGCACGTCGGAGGGGGAGAACAGCGACCACGGCGCGTCGGCCTCCACCCGGCGCATGAACTCGTCCGGCACCCAGTGTGCGAGGTTCAGGTTGTGGGTGCGGCGCGCGTCCTCGCCGGTGTTGTCGCGCAGCTCCAGGAACTCCTCGATGTCCGCGTGCCAGGTCTCCAGGTAGACCGCCGCGGCGCCCTTGCGCCGGCCGCCCTGGTTCACGGCGGCCACGGAGGCGTCGAGGGTCTTCAGGAACGGGACGATGCCGTTGGAGTGCCCGTTGGTGCCGCGGATCAGCGAACCCCGGGAGCGGATGCGGGAGTAGGCGATGCCGATGCCGCCGGCGTGCTTGGACAGGCGGGCGACCTGGTGGTAGCGGTCGTAGATCGAGTCCAGCTCGTCCTTGGGGGAGTCCAGGAGGTAGCAGGACGACATCTGGGGGTGGCGGGTGCCGGAGTTGAACAGGGTGGGGGAGGAGGGCAGGTAGTCCAGGCGGCTCATCAGCCCGTAGAGCGCGGCCACTTCGTCCAGCGCGCGGTCCGTGTCGTCCTCGGCGAGGCCGGCGGCGACGCGCAGCAGGAAGTGCTGGGGCGTCTCGATCACCTTGCGGGTGATCGGATGGCGCAGCAGGTAGCGGCTGTGCAGGGTGCGCAGGCCGAAGTAGCCGAAGCGGTCGTCGGCGTGCGGGTCGGCCAGCGCGTCCAGGCGGTCCGCGTGGCGGCGGACGAACGCGGCGGTGCGGTCGGCGATCAGGCCCTCGCGGTGGCCGGTGGCGACGGACTCGGTGAACGCGGTGACGCCCTGGGAGGCGGCCTCGGCGCGGATGCCGAGGGTCAGCAGCCGGGCGGCCAGCTTCGAGTAGGCGGGGTCCTCGGCGATCAGGCCGGCCGCCGCCTCCGTGGCCAGCTCGCGCAGCTCCGTCTCGTCCGCCCGCGCGGACCGGCCGCGCAGCGCCGCGGCGGCGACCCGGCCGGGGTCGGCGTCGGGAAGGTCGGCGGTCAGCTCGGTCAGGGTCCGCAGCAGCGCGGCACCGGGACCGTCGTGCTCCGGCTGGATCACTGAAGCCGGGTCTGCTGGCGCGATGGTCACGTGAGGCACTCCCTCGCTCGGCACGGGGCCTTGCGGAGGGCAGGAGGCAGCTCACGAGCGCACGCGGCGTCGCGTCCACCGGCCCATTCCGCGAGGCCCGGACGTCATGGCACACGGGCCGGACGGCCCGTGTGCACTGCCGGCAGGTCCTCGGACTGACGCTCGACGCCCGGATGCGGGTCTGCGGGTATGCAGGCATACGGGCATGAGTACACCGTTGCGGGACAGTTCCGGATTCACACCGGATTCCCCTGCGGCGACAGCGAGCATGAGCATACATCTTGTGCCGGGCCTCGGGACCACCCCCAGATGTTGTGTCGCCGCCGAGTCAGCGGAGGGTCAACGCGTAGGTGAGGAGAGTGATGTCGTCCACCTCCGGCAGCGGGTTCCAGTCCCGCTCGGGGGTGCGGACGAAGCCCAGGCGCTCGTAGAGGCGGTGGGCGGTGCGCATGGTGCGCTGGGTCGACAGGACGACCCGTACGCAGCCCTCGACGGCCCGTGCCCGCTCCACACAGGCGCGGACGAGGGCCTCGCCCGCGCCCCGGCCGCGGGCCGCGTGCGCGACCGCCAGCATCCGGATCTCGGCCTCGCCGGGCCGGGCTATGTCGGCCATGGGGCCGCCGGACGGCACGAACGTCACGCCGCCGACGACGCGTTCGCCCTCGACGGCCACCAGCACCTCGGCCGCGGCGGCCCGCCTCGCCACGTCCCGCAGCTCGCCGAGGTAGGCGTCCGACTCCCCGAAGTCGAGGAGTCCGTCCTGGAGATAGGCGCGCGCGGTGATCTCGCCGAGGACCGCGTGGTCGCCGGGCTCCGCTTTCCTGATCGTGATGTCCATGCGGGTGAGTGTGCCCGACGGGTACGACGACGGGCCGCCGGATTCCCCTCCGGCGGCCCGTGGACGGATACAGATACGGCGACGGCGTCAGTGCGCCGCGCCGGCGGTGGCCGGCGGCAGCTCCACCTGCACGCCGGGGTCGCCGGCGTCGGCCGTGTAGTCCTCCGGCCGGGTCTCGTCGACGCCGTCCGGCGCCTTGAACGCCCGGAGGACCACCGTCAGGACGACGGTGACCAGGACGTTCAGCACGAACGCGGTCAGGCCGATGTAACCGATCTCCCCGATGCCGGGGATCTCCTTCGACGAGCCGCCGAAGTGCTTCTGCGTCGGCGAGGCGACACCGTAGGCGGCGAGCGTGCCGTACACCATGCCGGCCGCCCAGCCCGCGAGCAGCGCCCAGCGGTGGAACCAGCGCGTGAACAGGCCGCCCACCAGGGCCGGGAAGGTCTGCAGGATCCAGATGCCGCCCAGCAGCTGGAAGTTGATGGCGACCGTCTTGTCCATGGTCAGGACGAAGACCAGCGCGCCCACCTTCACCAGCAGCGAGACCAGCTTGGAGACCTTGGTCTCCTGCTCGGCCGTCGCGTCCGGCTTGAGGAAGTCCTTGTAGATGTTGCGGGTGAACAGGTTCGCGGCGGCGATCGACATGATCGCCGCGGGGACGAGGGCGCCGATGCCGATGGCCGCGAACGCCACGCCCGCGAACCAGTCCGGGAACATGTCCTCGAACAGCTGCGGGATCGCCAGCTGCCCGTTGCTCACCTTGATCCCGGCCGCGATCGCCATGAAGCCGAGCAGCGCCAGCAGGCCCAGCATCAGCGAGTACAGCGGCAGGATCGTGGTGTTGCGGCGGATCACCTCACGGCTGCGCGAGGACAGCGTCGCGGTGATGGAGTGCGGGTACATGAACAGCGCGAGCGCCGAGCCCAGCGCCAGCGTGGCGTAGGTCCACTGGCCCGCCTCGCCCGGCGCCAGCGCGCCGCGCGGCTGGCCGGTGGCCGGGTTGGTCTGGCCGAACGCCTCGCCCGCCTTGGCGAAGATGTCGTCGAACCCGCCGAGCTTGATCGGGATGTAGATGATCGCCACCGCGATGACGATGTAGATGAGCGCGTCCTTCACGAACGCGATCAGCGCGGGGGCGCGCAGTCCCGACGAGTAGGTGTAGGCGGCCAGCACGCCGAAGGCGATCAGCAGCGGCAGGTCCTTGACGAACCAGTTGGTGTCCTCCCCGCCGCCGACGCCCATCACGTCCAGCACGGCCTGGATGCCGACCAGCTGGAGCGCGATGTACGGCATCGTCGCCAGGATGCCGGTCACGGCCACCGCCAGCGACAGCCCCTTGGAGCCGAACCGGCCGCGCACGAAGTCCGAGGTCGTCACGTAGCCGTGCTTGTGGGAGACCGACCACAGGCGCGGCAGGAAGGTGAAGATCAGCGGGTAGACGAGGATCGTGTACGGCACCGCGAAGAAGCCGGAGGCGCCCGCCGCGTAGATCGCCGCGGGTACGGCGACGAAGGTGTACGCCGTGTACAGGTCGCCGCCCAGCAGGAACCAGGTGATCCAGGTGCCGAACGACCGTCCGCCCAGGCCCCATTCGTCCAGGCTCTGCTCGTTCTCGGCCTTGCGCCAGCGCGCCGCCAGGAAGCCCATGACGGTGACGAGCAGGAAGAAGAAGATGAAGACGGCGAGCGCGACGCCGTTCACGCCGTCCTTCACGAGCCGGCACCTCCCCGGCGGGCGCGCTGGTCACGCTGCCACAGCTTGTAAGCGATCATGGTCAGCGCGGTGGAGATCAGCACCCACGCCATCTGGTACCAGTAGAAGAACGGGATGCCGATGAACGCCGGCTCCACCTTGGCGTACGAACCGACCCACAGCATCGCCACGAAGGGCGCGACGAGGCAGAGGGCGATGACGACGCGCACGGGCGTCACCACCGGCCCTCTGTTCACTTCCGGGGCTTGTGGCATCTGGCGGCTCCGTCCCTCGATGATCACCTGCGACAATGCGCAGGCAATCTAGGTGACGGTTACACGACAGCGGAAGCCCCCGTCCGCATATCGGTCGCCCGGCCGGGATGCGCTCAGCAGCAGCGGAAGCCCTGCCGCGGGTCCCGCTCCTGCCGCTCGGTGCGCATCCGCTCGAACTCCCGGCGGGTCGGCACCTTCGCCGCGGGGTGGTCGCGGCGCAGGTGCGCGACGTGGCGGTCGTACGCCGACTCGTCGGTCAGCTCCCGCAGGTACCAGCGCACGCCCCTAACCATCCGTCCGAGCACCGACGGCACCACGCGCCTCCTCCTTCTCCTCCTGCGTCGGGAAGAGCCCCGCCGGAGCCACGATCCGCGACTCCACGTACGGGGCCTCCTTGAGGGCCGACAGGGCGGGCCTGCGGACGTGCCGGACGCAGATCCGCAGCGCGTCGGCGATCACCACCACGATCAGCAGCGCGAGCAGCGCGGTGAGGACGCCGTCCACCGTGGAGTTGACGACGACGGTGCGCATGTCGTCCATGGTCTTGGCGGGCGGCAGGATCTCGCCCCGGTCGATGGCGTCCTGGAACACCTCGCGCTGCCGGAAGAAGCCGACCTTCGGGTCGCCCGAGAACACCTTCTGCCAACTCGCGGTCAGCGTCACGGTGGCGTCCCAGGCGAGCGGGACGCCGGTCACCCAGGCCCACTTCAGGCGGCCCGACTTCACCAGCAGGGTCGTGCACACCGCCAGCGCCACCGCCGCCAGCAGCTGGTTGGCGATGCCGAAGACCGGGAAGAGCTGGTTGATGCCGCCGAGGGGTTCGTGGACGCCCACCCACAGGAAGTACCCCCACAGCCCGCACACCAGCGCGCTGGTGAGGACCAGCCCCGGCTTCCAGCTGACGTTCCGGAACCGCCGGTGGACGTTGCCGAGCGTGTCCTGGAGCATGAACCGGCCCACGCGGGTGCCGGCGTCCAGCGCGGTCAGGATGAACAGCGCCTCGAACATGATGGCGAAGTGGTACCAGAACGCCTTCATGCCGCCGCCGGTCACCTGCGAGAAGATCTCCGACACGCCGACCGCGAGGGTGGGCGCCCCGCCGGTGCGGGACAGCAGGCTCGCCTCCTCCACGCTCCTGGCGGCCTGGGCGAGTTCGGCGGGCGTGATCGAGTAGCCCCAGCCGGTCACCACCTGCGAGGCGCTCTCCACGGTGGTGCCGATGACACCGGCCGGGGCGTTCATCGCGAAGTACAGACCCGGGTCGATGATGCTCGCCGCGATCAGCGCCATCACCGCGACCGACGACTCCATCAGCATGGAGCCGTAGCCGATCATGCGGACCTGCGTCTCCTTCTGGATCATCTTCGGCGTCGTGCCGGAGGAGATCAGCGCGTGGAAGCCGGACAGCGCGCCGCAGGCGATGGTGATGAAGACGAACGGGAAGAGGGAGCCTGCGAAGACCGGGCCGTCGCCGCGCGAGGCGAAGTCCGTCACCGCGTCCATCCTCAGCGCAGGCAGGGTGATCACCACACCGAGCGCGAGCAGCACGATCGTGCCGATCTTCATGAAGGTGGAGAGGTAGTCGCGCGGGGCGAGCAGCGTCCACACCGGCAGGATCGAGGCGATGAAGCCGTACGCCACCAGCCAGACGACCAGCGTGGAGGGCGCGAGGGTGAAGGTGTCCGCCCAGGACGACTCGGCCACCCAGCGGCCGGCCACCAGCGCGAGCAGCAGCAGCGCCACGCCGATCACGGAGACCTCGACGACCCGGCCGGGGCGCAGCACACGCAGGTAGAAGCCCATCAGCAGGGCGATCGGGACGGTCATGCCGATGGAGAAGGTGCCCCACGGCGACTGGGCGAGCGCGTTGACGATGACCAGCGCCAGCACCCCGAGCAGGATGATCATGATGACGAAGGCGGCGATCAGCGCCGCCGCCCCGCCCAGCGGGCCGATCTCCTCCCGCGCCATCTGGCCCAGCGACCGCCCGTCGCGGCGGGTGGAGAAGAACAGCACCACCATGTCCTGGACCGCGCCCGCGAAGACGACCCCGGCGATGATCCAGATGGTGCCCGGCAGATACCCCATCTGGGCGGCGAGGACGGGGCCGACCAGCGGCCCGGCGCCCGCGATCGCGGCGAAGTGGTGGCCGAGCAGGACGCGCCGGTCGGTGGGGTGGAAGTCGATGCCGTTGTCGAGCCGCTCGGCCGGGGTGGCCCGCCTCTTGTCGACCCTGAGGACCTTGTGGGCGATGAACCTCGCGTAGAAGCGGTAGGCGATCGCGTACGAGCCGAGGGCGGCGGCGACCATCCAGGCGGCCGAGACCTCCTCGCCCCGCGACAGCGCGAGCACGGTCCAGCCGGTCGCGCCGGCCAGCGCGACCAGGGTCCAGACGACGATGGTTCGGACGTTCGCGGTACGCACCGGGCAGCCCTCCCGTCCATGCGGCGACGGGAGGACGGTAGAGGAGGAACGGCCGTTCCGCCATACCGCCCGCACGGGGCGGGTGTCAGTCCCGGGGCCGCTTGAGGCGGGCGACGAACTTGTACCGGTCGCCCCGGTACACCGACCGCACCCACTCCACCGGCTGCCCGTCCCGGTCCAGCGAGTGCCGGGAGAGCATCAGCATCGGCAGGCCCACGTCGGTGCCGAGCAGGCCCGCCTCGCGCGGGGTGGCCAGCGAGGTCTCGATGGTCTCCTCGGCCTCGGCCAGATGGACGTCGTACACCTCGGCGAGGGCGGTGTAGAGGGAGGTGTACTTCGCCAGGCTGCGGCGCAGCGCCGGGAAGCGCTTGGCGGACAGGTGGGTGGTCTCGATGGCCATCGGCTCGCCGTTGGCCATGCGCAGGCGCTCGATGCGCAGCACCCGCCCGCCGGCGGTGATGTCGAGGAGCGCGGCGAGGCGGTCGTCGGCGGTGACGTAGCCGATGTCCAGCAGCTGCGAGGTGGGCTCCAGGCCCTGGGCGCGCATGTCCTCGGTGTAGGAGGTCAGTTGCAGCGCCTGCGACACCTTCGGCTTGGCGACGAAGGTGCCCTTGCCCTGGATGCGCTCCAGCCGGCCCTCGACGACCAGCTCCTGGAGGGCCTGGCGGACGGTGGTGCGCGAGGTGTCGAACTCCGCGGCCAGGGTGCGCTCGGGCGGCACGGGTGTGCCCGGCGGCAGCGTCCGGGTCATGTCGAGCAGGTGGCGCTTCAAGCGGTAGTACTTGGGCACGCGCGCCGTACGGACACTGGTCCCGTTGTCGTTCTCCGCACTGCTGACGTCGGTGCTCATGCTCTGCCTTCCCGGCTCCGAGTGCCGAAGCGACCGACGTGCTCATCGGCCACGGCTCACATCGTGGCACGGCTTCGCGCGGCGGGGACCCGCCCGCATGCTCCGTGATCTCCTCTGTATACCGCCGCGCCCCCTGTTGGTCTAGTCCACAGCGCCGCCGGCGCCGCGTGGTCCACCGTGTGCCGTGCCGCTCGCGGGACTCCTCGCGCAATGAAAGGTCCCTGCATATCGCGGTCCCATAACGGACCGCTGGAGCGTACTTGAGCACCCTTGACAGCCCTATTGGTCTGGGCCAAGCTCCCCGTACTGGTCTACACCATTGGTCCAGTCCCGGCCCCATGGGCGGTACCGCGTCGTCGAGCAACCGCGGGGAGGCAGGGGGGTTTGTGGCATCCCTGAGGAGGGTGGCGTGAAGCGCAAGCTGACAGCCGCGATCGGTATCGCGGGCATGATCTTCTCCATCGCGGCGTGCGGGGGCGGCGACGGCGGCAGCGAGGCCGAGGGACCCCAGACGCTCAAGGTCTGGATGATGGACGGCTCCACCCCGGACCAGTGGCAGAAGGACCTGGCCGCCGAGTTCGAGGCGAAGACCAAGGCCAAGGTCGAGTTCGAGACCCAGACGTGGAACGGCATCCAGCAGAAGCTGACCACCGCCCTGTCCGAGGAGAACCCCCCGGACGTCTTCGAGATCGGCAACACCCAGACCCCGGCCTATGCCAAGACCGGCGGCCTCGCCGACCTCACCGACCTCAAGAGCGAGATCGGCGCCGACTGGACCGCCTCCCTCAACAAGTCGGCCGTCTACGAGGGCAAGCAGTACGCGGCACCGTGGTTCGTCGTCAACCGCGTCGTCATCTACAACAAGAAGGTCTGGGCGGACGCCGGCATCAAGTCCACCCCCAAGACCCGGGACGAGTTCTACGCCGCCCTGAAGCAGATCGGCGAGAAGACCGACGCCGAGCCGATCTACCTGCCCGGCCAGAACTGGTACCACTTCGTCGGCCTGGTGATCGGGGAGGGCGGCGAACTGGTCAAGAAGGACGGCGACAAGTACGTCTCCAACCTCGCCGACCCGAAGGTCGCCGCCGCCGCGGAGACCTACAAGAAGTTCCAGGCGCTGTCCAAGGCGCCCAAGGACAAGGACGAGGCCACCCCGCAGCAGGGCGAGATCTTCGCCAAGGGCAAGGTCGGCGCGTTCATCGGCATGGGCTGGGAGGCCGCCACCGCCGTCAAGGCCAACCCGGCGATCGAGAAGGAGATCGGCTACTTCACCATCCCCGGTGAGACGGCCGCCAAGCCCGAGGGCTCCTTCCTCGGCGGTTCCAACCTCGCCGTGGCCGCGGGCAGCAAGAAGCAGGACCTCGCCAAGGAGTTCCTGAAGCTCGCCCTGTCGGACAAGTACGAGGGACAGCTGGCCAAGCTCAACGGCGTCATCCCCAACAAGGAGTCGCTCCAGACCAACCTCAAGGGCAACCTCGCCGCCGAGGCCGGCGCCCCGGCCGTCGCGGGGGGTGGCACCACGCCGCTGATCCCGGAGTGGGCCGCCGTCGAGAACGCCCCCAACCCGATCAAGACCTACCTGACCGCCGTGCTGAACGGGAAGTCCCCGGCTGAGGCCGCCAAGCAGGTCGAGGGCGAGTTCAACAAGCGCCTGGCGCAGCAGCAGTAAGGACGCGGCAGCACTGGGAGCAGCCCGCACGCCGGGGCGGGGGCCGTCGGGCACACGGCCCCCGCCCCGGCGCGGCGCAGGTCGAGAAGAGAGATGGCGAGCATGACCGTGCAGACCGAACGGCCGCCCTCCGGCCCGGCGGAAGGTCCGTCGGACGTCCGCAAGCCCGGCGGCGGGGGACCCGGCCGGACCACCCCGCGAGCCGCGTCGCGCGCCGGCGCGCTCGCCCCGTACCTGTTGCTGCTGCCGGCCTGCGCGGCCACCGTGCTGCTGCTGGGCTGGCCGCTGCTGAAGGACGTCCTGCTGTCCTTCCAGAACCTCAACATGGCGCAGCTGATCCAGCACGTCACCGAGTGGAACGGCGTCGAGAACTACAAGGAGATCCTCACCGGCGAGGACTTCTGGCGGGTCACCCTGCGCTCGATCCTGTTCACGGCGGCCAACGTCGCCCTGATCATGATCCTCGGCACCCTGGTCGGCCTGCTCCTCGCCCGCCTCGGCAAGCGGATGCGGGTGACGCTGCTGATCGGCCTGGTGCTGGCCTGGGCGATGCCCGTCGTCGCGGCCACCACCGTCTACCAGTGGCTGTTCGCCCAGCGCTTCGGCGTCGTCAACTGGGTCCTGGACAAGCTCGGCTGGCACTCCATGGCCGACTACAGCTGGACCAGCAGCCAGATGTCGACGTTCTTCGTCGTCACCGTGCTGATCGTCTGGCAGTCCATCCCGTTCGTCGCGATCAACCTCTACGCGGCGACCACCACCATCCCCGGCGAGCTGTACGAGGCCGCCGCCCTGGACGGCGCCGGCGCCTGGCGCAGCTTCACCACCGTGACCATGCCCTTCCTGCGGCCGTTCCTGTACGCGACGACGTTCCTGGAGATCATCTGGGTCTTCAAGGCGTTCGTGCAGGTCTTCACCATCAACGGCGGCGGCCCCGACCGGCTCACCGAGATCCTGCCCGTCTACGCCTACGTCGAGGGCGTCGGCAACCAGCACTACGGCATGGGCGCGGCCATCGCCGTCCTGACCATCCTGATCCTGCTCGGCCTGACCGCCTACTACCTCAGGATCGTGCTCAAGCAAGAGGAGGACGAGGCGTGAAGCGCTCGCTCTTCGGCCGCCTGTGGCCCAACCTCACGGCCGCCGTCCTGTTCGTCGGCTTCGTCTTCCCCGTCTACTGGATGTTCGCCACGGCCCTCAAACCGACCGGCGACATCATCACCGAGGACCCGGTCTGGTTCCCGACCGACGTCACCTTCGAGCACTTCAGGACGGCGACCGGCGTCGACCACTTCTGGACGTACGTCACCAACTCGCTGATCGTCACCGTCCTCGCGGTGGTCTTCTCCCTGATCATCGCGCTGGCCGGCTCCTTCGCCCTGGCCCGGATGCGGTTCCGGGGGCGGCGCGGCTTCATCGTCGGCTTCATGCTGGCCCAGATGGCGCCCTGGGAGGTCATGGTCATCGCGATGTACATGATCGTCCGGGACGCCTCGATGCTGAACAGCCTCGTGCCGCTCACCGTCTTCTACATGATGATGATCCTGCCCTTCACCATCCTGACGCTGCGCGGCTTCGTCGCCGCCGTGCCCAGGGAGCTGGAGGAGGCGGCGATGGTCGACGGCTGCACCCGCGTGACCGCCTTCCGCCGGGTCATCCTGCCGCTGCTCGCGCCCGGCCTGATGTCCACCTCCCTGTTCGGCTTCATCACCGCCTGGAACGAGTACGCCCTCGTCCTGGTCCTCAACAAGGACGCCGAGGCCAAGACGCTGCCGCTGTGGCTGTCCGGCTTCCAGACCGCCTTCGGCGACGACTGGGGCGCCACCATGGCCGCCTCCTCCCTCTTCGCCATCCCCATCCTGATCCTCTTCGTCTTCCTCCAGCGCCGGGCCGTCAACGGCCTGACCGCGGGCGCCGTGAAGGGATAACGCCACCCGATGACGACATTCGCCAGCGGCACCGACACCGTCACACGCGACGCGCTGACGGTCCTCCAGCCCGGCTTCACCGGCACCACCGCCCCCGACTGGCTGCTGCGCCGCCTGGGCGAGGGCCTGGCCACCGTCGGCCTGTTCGGCCGCAACATCGCCTCCCCCGAGCAGCTGGCCGCCCTGACCGCCCAGCTGCGCGCCGAACGCGACGACGTCCTCGTCGCCATCGACGAGGAGGGCGGCGACGTCACCCGCCTGGAGGTGCGCACCGGCTCCTCCTTCCCCGGCAACCACGCCCTGGGCGCGGTGGACGACGTGGAGCTGACCCGGGAGGTGGCCGCGGAACTGGGCCGCCGCCTCGCCGCCTGCGGCGTCAACTTCAACTGGGCCCCCTCCGCCGACGTCAACTCCAACCCGGGCAACCCGGTGATCGGCGTACGGTCCTTCGGCGCCGACCCCGCCCTGGTCGCCCGGCACACCGCCGCCTACGTCACCGGCCTGCAGTCGGCGGGCGTGGCGGCCTGCACCAAGCACTTCCCCGGCCACGGCGACACGGCCGTCGACTCCCACCTCGCCCTGCCCCGCATCGACGCGGACCCCGAGGTGCTGGCCGAGCGCGAACTGGCCCCGTTCCGCGCCGCCATCGCCGCCGGCACGCGGGCGGTGATGAGCGCCCACATCCTCGTCCCCGCCCTGGACCCGGACCACCCGGCGACCCTCTCCCGCCGCATCCTGACCGGCCTGCTGCGCGACGAACTCGGCTACGACGGCCTGATCGTCACCGACGGCATGGAGATGCAGGCCATCTCCGCCACGTACGGCATCGAACGCGGCAGCGTCCTCGCGCTCGCCGCCGGCGCCGACGCCATCTGCGTGGGCGGCGGACTCGCCGACGAGGAGACGGTGCGGCGGCTGCGCGACGCCCTGGTCGCGGCGGTCCGCGCGGGCGACCTCCCCGAGGAACGCCTGGCGGACGCGGCGGAGCGGATCCGCGCCCTGGCCCGCGCCACGGCGGCCACCCCGCAGCCGGCCGCCGGGGCCGCCTCCGGCGACGAGGCGGTGGGCCTGCGCGCCGCCCGCCGCGCCCTGAAGGCCACCGGCGCCGAGGGCTTCACCCCTCTCACCGAAGCGCCCTACGTCGCCGCCCTCACCCCCGTCGCGAACATCGCCGTCGGCGACGAGACCCCCTGGGGCGTCGCCGCCGAACTCGCCCGCCTGCTCCCCGGCACCGAGACCGGCGGCTTCACCGGCGCGGACACCGGCCGGGCCGTGCTGGAGGCGGCCGGCCGGCGCCGCATCGTGGCCGTCGTCCGCGACGAGCACCGCCACCCCTGGATGGCCGCCGCCCTCGACACCCTGCTGGCGGCCCGTCCCGACACCGTCGTGGTCGAGATGGGCGTCCCGGCGGAGCCGACCCCGTGGTGCGGTTCGGGGCTCTCATGCTGCATGCTGGGCAGTTCAGCAGGCCCTGACGGTCCAGAAGGCCCCAAGGTTTCCAAGGTCTCCAAGGTTACGGAGTGGCGCATGACGAGCACCTTCCCCGACATCTCCATCAGCACGGAGCGGTTGGTGCTGCGTCCCCTGGAGGCGGACGACGTCCCCGCCCTGGCCGCGATGATGAACGACGAGCAGGTCGCCGCCTGGACCGACGTCCCCCGGCCCTTCACCGAGGACGGCGCCCGCGCCTGGATCACCGAGCACGCTCCGGCCCGGCGCGCCGCCGGCCACGGACTCGACCTCGCCGTCACCGAGTTCCTCACCCAGCGCCTGGTCGGCGTCATCCAGCTCACCAGGACCAACTGGCACGTCCGCTCCACCGAGCTGTCGTACATCATCGCCCCCTGGGCACGCGGCGAGGGCTACGCCTCGGAGGCCGCGCTCGCCACCGCCCAATGGCTCTTCCGGGACCAGAAGTTCGAACGCATCGAACTGCGCACGGCCGCCGACAACACCGCCTCCCAGCAGGTCGCCCAGAAGATCGGCTGCATCAGCGAGGGCGTCCTGCGCAACGCCTGCATAGCGCACGTCCGCGCCGAGGACGGCACCTGGACCGACGTGCGCACCGACTTCATCGTGTGGAGTCTGCTGCCCGAGGACCTGGAGGGCGCGGGCGAGCACCTGGCCGACACCGGCTTCACCACCTTCACCGACTGGAGCTGACCGGCCTTTCGCCGGCTGGCATCGCCCGGAACCGGCCCCGCGGGCGGCGCCCCCGCCGCGCCCGGCCGCCGCACCGGGTACCCTCACCAAGCCCGCCTGCGGGCGGCTTCCGTAACGATCTGCGCAAAACACCTGGAGACTGACGACGATGGCCGACCGGGTCACGGTGATCGGCTGGGACGGTTCGCCGCTGACCGCCGCGGCACGCGCCGCGCTCGGCGCCGCCACCCTCGTGGCCGGTGCCGCCCACCACCTCGCCCTGCCCGAGGTGCCGCCCGCCGCCGAACGCGTCCGCCTCGGCAGCGTCGCCCTCGCCGCCCGCCGCATCGCCGCCCACCGCGGCACGGCGGTCGTGCTCGCCGACGGCGACCCCGGCTTCTTCGGTGTCGTACGGACCCTGCGCGTCCCCGAGTTCGGCCTGGAGGTCGAGGTCGTCCCGGCCGTCTCCTCCGTCGCCGCCGCCTTCGCCCGGGCCGGCATGCCCTGGGACGACGCCCAAG
The DNA here is from genome assembly GCF_040628835.1 of Streptomyces sp. NPDC006134. NCBI lineage: Bacteria > Bacillati > Actinomycetota > Actinomycetes > Kitasatosporales > Streptomycetaceae > Streptomyces > Streptomyces sp. NPDC006134. Next base: position 87,152 of record NZ_JBEXTV010000010.1, read on the forward strand.
TGGTCGTCGCCCACCCCCGCACCCTGCGCCGCGCGGTGAACGTGTGCCGGGCCCACACCAAGGTGGCGGTCCTCACCGCACCGGGCGCCGGCCCCGCCGAACTCGGCCTGCTCCTGGAGGGCGTCCACCGCACCTTCGTCATCTGCGAGGAACTGGGCACCGCACGCGAGCGGGTCACCGTCGTCACCTCCGACAAGGCCGCCGACCACACCTGGCGCGACCCCAACGTCGTCATCGTCATCGGCGGCCCCAGCGGTCCCAGCAGTCTTGGCGGGCCCGGCACCGGCGCGGACGGCGGCTGGATCGCCGGACGCGACCCGGCCGCCGGTCCCCGCGGCTGGTCGCTGCCCGCCGAGGCGTACGGCGGCGGCCTCGGCGAGGGCGAGACCGACCTGCTCCGCACGGCCCAACTCGTCCGCCTCGGACCGCGCCTGGGCGACCTCGTGTGGGACATCGGCTGCGGCAGCGGCGCCTTCGCCACCGAGGCAGCCCGCGGCGGCGCCGCCGTCATCGCCGTCGACCGCGACCCGGACGCCTGCGCCCGCACCGAGGCCACCGCCCGCCACTTCGGCGTCCAGCTCCAGACGGTCCGCGGCACCGCCCCGCACGTCCTGGAAGACCTCCCCGAGCCCGACGTCGTCCGCGTCGGCGGCGGGGGAGCGGCCGTGGTCTCCGCGGTCGCCGACCGCCGCCCGCAGCGCATCGTCACGCACGCCGCCACCCGCGACGCCGCCGAACTCGTCGGCCGCGACCTGACCGAGCACGGTTACGTCGTCGAATGCGCCCTGCTGCAGTCCGTCGGCCTCGACACCCGGGCCTGGACGGAGAAGGAACGCAGCGTCGCCTTCCTGCTCAGCGGAGAGCTGCCACGGCGCTGAGCGGCCCGCCGAGGGGCGGTGGCCGAAGGGCGACGGACGGGCCCGCCGGACCGCGCCCCGTGATCCTGTTGTCGTACCGCGCGCGGTAGGCTGGCCGATCGTTGTACCGCACCGGGGCACCCGGCCGTCCGTCGGCCGGCGCCCCGAGAACATGCCTGTTCCGGGCGGGGTGCGGTACGGCACAACCGGAGGGCGCGCGCAACGTGGCGCAGTCCACAGCGGGCTGTCGCGGATCACGCTGTCGTGACGGGAAGACGACCGCGACAATGCCACAGAGTGGCTTTGTCGTCTTTTCCGGCGGGTCGTTCGTGCCGCTCGGCACGCACGCTCGTTCTTCACTGCGGGCGGTCGGTGCGCCGTTCCGGTGAGCCGGCCGTAGAAGGATTGACCGATGGGCGAGGGGTACGCATGACCGACACCGGCCAGATCCCGGGCGAGGGGCTGCCGGAGAACGCAGGCATGGTGGAACAGCCGGGCGTTCCCGCGCCCGACGCGTACACCTACCTCTCCGAGACCACCGCCGAGGACGAGGACCTGTTGCTGCCGGGCGCCCAGGGCGCCTGGGGCCACGAGGTCCCGCCGCCCCCGCCGGAGCCGGTCGTGGAGGCCGTGCACGAGCCGGGCCCGCACGAGATGTCCGGCCGCGACAGCGGCTCGGTCGACCTCGGCGCGGTCCGTCCGCCCGCCCCCGCGCCCGCCGCGCCGCGCCGGCCCCTGCACCTCGGGCCGCCGATCCCCGACACCTCCGCGAGCCCGGTCCGCTCCCTCGCCGACCGCGGCCCCGCCGACGCGCCGGTACGGCAGCCCGCCGCGCAGACCACCGCTCCCGAGCACCAGGACGCCCCCCACGCGGCGGCGCCCTGGGGCGCGCAGGTACCGGTGGGCTCCCCGGCACCGGCTGCCGAAACGGTTGTTCCGGCGCACGCCCCGGCCCCCGGGCCGGGCGGCGCGGCCCAGGCCGTCGTGGCCCGCGTGACGTCGGAGGCGGCCACCGCGACGGCGGAGCAGCCCGCGGAGGCCGACGGGGCCGCGCAGCCCCAGCCGGCGGAAGCCGGCTCCGTGGTGACGGCCGGGCAGCCGGCCGAGGAGACGGGCACGCACGCCACGGCCGCCGACGGCGCCGGGGAAGCGGCGACCGCGGACGCCGGCGGCGACGGGACCGGGCAGGCCGAGGGTGCCGAGGGCGCCGTGGGCCTGCCGTACGACGGTGCCGCTGCCGCGCCGGACGCCCAGGCGGCCGAGCCGGCCGGAGCCACCGAAGCCCCCGAGGCCGTCGAGGATGCCGCTGCCGTCGGTGCCGGTGCCGGTGCCGATGCGCCGGACGCCGCCGCGACCGGGCCGGCCGCGGACGCCGTCGATGGGCAGCCCGCGGACGCCGGTGCGACGGTGCCCGGGCAGCCCGCGGAACCCGAGGCCGCCGAGGCGGTGCAGCCGGCACCGTCCGGTGCCGTCGAGGCGGTGCCGCCCGTGGAGGCCGGGCCGGTCCCGCAGGCCGGGGACGGCGCGTACGAGGCAGAGGTCCCGCAGGCCGGGGACGGCGCCCCCGCCGGCGCCGGCGTCCCGGAGGGCGGTGTGACGGGCGGCCAGGAGGCCGACCGGGCCGCGCACGGCGCGACCGCTGCCGATGCCGGGGAGCCCGTCGCCGTCATGCCGGTTGCGGAGGCCGCGCATCAGCCCGCCGCTGCCGTCGGTGAGGGTCCCCAGTCCGTTCAGGCCGGTGAGGCCGGGTCCGTCGCCGAGGCGGTGCAAGGTCCCGAGGTGGCGCAGGGCCCCGAGGCGGCCGTGCACGAGCCGGTTGCCGCGCCGGGTGCCGGGACCGGTGCCCTGCCGGAGACCGTGACGCCCTCCGAGGCGACCACGCCGGCGGACGCGCAGGCCGCCGAGATGCCCGTGCCCGTGCCCGTGCCCGCTCAGGCCGGCCCGGCGGATGGCGAGGCTCCCGAGGCGGGCCGGCCGCACCAGGAAGCCGGGGCGCCGGACGCCGCCGTACCGGCCCCGGAGGGGGCACCGGCTCACGGGGCCGTCGAGGCGGCCGAGGGCGTCGCTCCCGCCGCCGATGCCGTCCAGGCACCCGAGGACGCTCCGGCCGCCGAGGCTCTGGAAGGGGGCGCTCCCGTCTCCGAGGCCGTGCAGGCTCCTGACGCCGCCTCGGCTCCGGAGTACGTACAGGTTTCCGAAGCCACCCATGCGCCCGAGCCCGCGCAGGCCCCCGAAGCCGTCCAGATGGCTGAGCCCGCGCAGGCCCCCGGTGCCACCGAGGACCAGCCCACCGCCGAGAACCCGGCTCCCGCGCAGGCCCCCCTGGACGCCGTACCCCAGGACGCTCCCGCGTCCGACGTACCCGGTCCCGGCCCCGAGGCCGTCCAGCCCGTGCCGTACGCGGTGGCCCCGTCGGAGCCGGCCGCCGTTGCCGGGTATGAGGACGCCGGCCAGGAAACGGCCCGGCCGTCCGGCACGGACCCGGTGCCGGCCGAGGGCGCGCCGCAGGCCCAGCCCGTTCCGCCCGCCCAGGGCCCGCAGTCCATCCCGGCCGCCCAGCCGGGCCACGTACTCCAGCCCGCCGTGGACGGGCAGGCGCCCCTCGCCGCGGCGCCGGCCGCGACCCCGGCCGCGGTCGCCGCCTCCCCGGCCCCCGCCGACCCGGCGACCGCTCACGCGGAGGCCGTCCACGCGGAGGCCGTCCACGCGGAGGCCGCTCACGCGGAGGCCGCTCACGCGGAGACTGCTCACGTCCCCGCGACGGCCCCGGCGGGCCCGCCGTCCCACCCGGACCGGCCGTTCGGGGAGTTCGTCCCGGTCGAGGGCCAGGCGCCGGCCGCCCCGCACCTCGCGCCCGCCCCGGAGGAGCAGCGGGCGGCGCACCCCGCCGTCACGGTCCCCGCCCCGCGCGAGGCCGACCCCGAACCCGTACAGTCCGTACAGAATGCAGACGACCTGGACACCCGGGCCGCCGACCAGGAAGACCAGGAAGACAGCGCAGTGAGCACGGCCGCAGGGGCGGAAGCACGACAGTCCACCGGCCCGGCCGCGCCCGCCTACGACGACGCCGAACGCGAGGCCGTCCTGAAGGTCATGCGCGAACGCCGCGACATCCGCAACGGCTTCCGCAGCGACCCCATCCCGCACGAGGTCCTCCTGCGCGTCCTGGAGGCGGCCCACACCGCCCCGTCCGTCGGCCACTCGCAGCCCTGGGACTTCGTCGTCATCCGCTCCGCCGACACCCGGCGCGCGATGCACGAACTGGCCATGCGCCAGCGCGAGGCGTACGCCCGGTCGCTGCCGAAGGGCCGGGCCAAGCAGTTCAAGGAACTGAAGATCGAGGCCATCCTCGACACCCCGGTGAACATCGTCGTCACCGCCGACCCGACCCGCGGCGGCCGCCACACCCTGGGCCGCCACACGCAGCCGAAGATGGCGCCGTACTCCGCCGCGCTCGCCGTGGAGAACCTCTGGCTCGCCGCCCGCGCCGAGGGCCTCGGCGTCGGCTGGGTCAGCTTCTTCGACGAGCGTGAGATGGTCCGCGCCCTCGGCCTGCCCGAGCACCTCGAAGTCATCGCCTACCTGTGCGTCGGCTATGTCGACGAATTCCCCGACGAGCCCGAGCTGATGCAGGCGGGCTGGTCCAAGCGCCGCCCGCTGTCCTGGGTCGTGCACGAAGAGACCTACGGCCGCCGCGCCCTGCCCGGGGAGGAGCCCCACGACCTGCTTGCCGAGACCGTCGCACAGATCCGCCCGCTGGACGCCAAGGCCCTCGGCGAGGCATGGGAGCGACAGAAGCGCATGACCAAGCCGGCCGGGGCACTCGGCATGCTGGAGATCATCTCCGCGCAGCTGTGCGGCCTGTCCCGGCAGTGCCCGCCGCCGATCCCGGAGCCCGCCGCCGTCGCGGTCTTCGCCGGCGACCACGGGGTGCACGCCCAGGGCGTCACCCCCTGGCCGCAGGAGGTCACGGGCCAGATGGTGGCCAACTTCCTGGGCGGGGGAGCGGTCTGCAACGCCTTCGCCACCCAGGTCGGCGCCGAGGTGTGCGTGGTCGACGTGGGCGTCGCGGCCGACCTGCCCGCCACGCCCGGTCTGCTGCCCCGCAAGGTCCGCGCGGGCACGGCCGACATGACCACCGGCCCCGCGATGACCCGCGAGGAGGCCAAGCAGGCCATCGAGGTGGGCATCGAGACCGCCCGCGACCTGGTCGCCGCCGGCAACAAGGCCCTCCTCACCGGCGAGATGGGCATCGCGAACACCACCGCGTCCGCCGCCCTGATCTCCGTCTTCACGGGCGCCGACCCGGCCGAGGTCACCGGCCGGGGCACCGGCATCAACGACGAGACGCTGGCCCGCAAGACCGAGGTCGTCCGCCGTGCCATCGAGCTCCACCGGCCCGACCCGGCCGACCCCATCGGCGTCCTCGCCGCGATCGGCGGCCTGGAGCACGCCGCCATGGTCGGCCTGCTCCTCGGCGGTGCCTCCCTGCGTACCCCGGTGATCCTGGACGGCGTCAGCGCCGGCGCCGCCGCGCTGGTCGCCCGCGCGATCGCCCCCGAGGTGCTGGCCGCGTGCATCGCGGGCCACCGCAGCGCCGAGCCCGGCCACGTGGCGGCCCTGAACAAGCTGGGCCTGCGCCCCCTGGTCGACCTCGACCTGCGGCTCGGGGAGGGCACGGGCGCGCTGCTGGCCCTGCCGATGGTCCAGAGCACCGCGCGGGCGATGCACGAGGTGGCGACGTTCGATTCGGCGGGAGTGACGGAGAAGTAGGCGGGGAGGGCGGCCACCGCCGCCCTCCCTCCCCGATCCGCGCAACGGCGCCCACCCACCGGTCACCCGGCCCACCACTCCCACCCGCGCCTTAAAATCGCACGTCAGCACCATCACCGTCAGTACCGCGCACGCCAGTACCGCGCACGCCGGTACCGCCGCACCGCCCCAGGCCACCGCACCGCCGTACAACAGGAGTCGCACCGCCATGGCCGAACACCCCGCCTACCCCGTAGGTCTCCGCCTCACCGGCCGCCGCGTGGTCGTCCTCGGCGGCGGCCAGGTGGCCCAGCGCCGCCTCCCGGCCCTCATCGCGGCGGGCGCGGACATCGTCCTCGTCTCCCCGGAGGCCACCCCCTCCGTCGAGGCGATGGCGGACGCGGGCGAGATCACCTGGCACAGGCGCCGGTACGAGGACGGCGACCTCGCCGACGCCTGGTACGCCCTCATCGCCACCAGCGACCGGCAGGCCAACGAGGCCGCCTCCGCCGAGGCCGAGCGCCACCGCGTGTGGTGCGTCCGCTCCGACGACGCCGACGCGGCCACCGCCTGGACCCCGGCGACGGGCCACAGCGAGGGCGTCACCGTCGCCGTCCTCACCACGGACGCCCGCGGACGCGACCCCCGCCACACCGCCGCCATCCGCGACGCCGTCGTCGAGGGGCTGCGCGACGGCACCCTCGTCGCCCCGCACCACCGCACCCGCACCCCGGGCGTCGCCCTGGTCGGCGGCGGCCCCGGCGACCCGGACCTGATCACCGTCCGCGGGCGCCGCCTCCTCGCCGAGGCCGACGTCGTCATCGCCGACCGCCTCGGCCCCCGCGACCTGCTCGCCGAGCTGCCCCCGCACGTCGAGGTGATCGACGCGGCGAAGATCCCGTACGGCCGTTTCATGGCCCAGGAGGCCATCAACAACGCGCTGATCGAACACGCCAAGCAGGGCAAGTCGGTCGTACGGCTCAAGGGCGGCGACCCCTTCGTCTTCGGCCGGGGCATGGAGGAGGCGCAGGCCCTCGCCGAGGCGGGCATCCCCTGCACGGTCGTCCCCGGCATCTCCAGCTCCGTCTCGGTCCCCGGCGCGGCCGGCATTCCCGTCACCCACCGGGGCGTCGCCCACGAGTTCACCGTGGTCAGCGGACATGTCGCACCCGACGACGAGCGTTCCCTCGTCGACTGGCCGTCCCTGGCGAAGCTGACCGGGACCCTGGTGATCCTCATGGGCGTCGACAAGATCGGCAGGATCGCCGAGACCCTCGTCGCGCACGGCAAGTCCCCCGACACCCCCGTCGCCCTCGTCCAGGAGGGCACGACGGCCGCCCAGCGCCGCGTCGACGCGACCCTCGCCACGGTCGCCGAGACGGTCCGGACGCAGGAGGTCAAGCCGCCGGCGGTCATCGTCGTCGGGGACGTCGTCCACGTGGGCCCGCAGGGACCGGCGTAACGGGCGGAACCGGCCCGGCCCGGCCGGTCCCACGAGGACCAGGACCGGGCCGGCACCGGGACCAGTACCAGTACCAGGACCAGGATCAAGACGAGGACAAGGCAGTACCACCCCGTGGCCGAACCGATCACCGTCGAGGACCCCGACGACCCGCGCCTGCGCGACTACACGGACCTGACCGACGTCGAACTGCGCCGCAGGCGCGAACCCGCCGAGGGCCTGTTCATCGCCGAGGGCGAGAAGGTCATCCGGCGGGCCCGCGACGCGGGCTACGCGATGCGGTCGATGCTGCTGTCGGCCAAGTGGGTCGACACCATGCGGGACGTCATCGACGCGAGCCAGGTCCCGGTGTACGTGGTCGACCCCCGGCTCGCCGAGCGGGTCACCGGCTACCACGTGCACCGCGGCGCGCTCGCCTCCATGCAGCGCAGGCCGCTGCCGGAGACCGCCGAGCTCCTGCGGACGGCCCGTCGTGTCGTCGTGATGGAGGCGGTCAACGACCACACCAACATCGGTGCGATCTTCCGTTCCGCCGCCGCCCTCGGCATGGACGCCGTCCTGCTCTCCCCGGACTGCGCGGACCCCCTGTACCGGCGCAGCGTCAAGGTCTCGATGGGCGCGGTGTTCTCCGTGCCGTACGCCCGTCTCGACCCCTGGCCCCAGGGGCTGGAGACGGTCCGGGAGGCGGGCTTCAGGCTGCTCGCCCTCACCCCCGACGAGAAGGCCACGGCGCTCGACGAGGCCGCTCCCCACCGGATGGACCGCGTCGCCCTCATGCTCGGCGCCGAGGGCGAGGGCCTGTCCCGCCGCGCGCTGGCGGCCGCCGACGAGTGGGTCCGCATCCCGATGTCCCACGGCGTCGACTCGCTGAACGTGGGCGCGGCGGCAGCGGTCGCCTTCTACGCGGTCGCCACGGGGCGGCCCGGGGACGGACAGCCCGAAACCTGAGCGCCGGACCCGCGGACGGCAGGCCGCTCCGGCACCCGGCCCGGACGGCGGCGTTCGGCCTGTCGGCCCGTCAGCCCATCAGCCCGTCCTGCTCGGACACCGGCTCCGCCTGCTCCGCCGGCTCCGGCGTGAGGGCACCGTGCGGCGGTGTACGGCCGTCCGGTACGAGCTTCTGCTGCCGTACGTCCTTCCGCTCGCCGCCGAGCCCGTGCGCCGGTCCCTGGCAGCCCTGGGCCGCCGCGATACCGAGGGCCACCAGCAGCGTGACGATCACGAACACGAACAGCCGCTGGCGCAGCAGCCGCGGATTGGCGGGCCGCAGCCCCGTTCCCGTGCCGCGGGGGGCCGGACGGCCGCTGCCGGAGCGTGTGGCGTTCCGCCCCGTGTTCCGCCCCGTGCTGCGCCCGGTGTTCCGTCCCGTGGTGCTGCGGGAGGCGGGTGTGGGCCTGGGCCGGGTACCAGGCCGTGCGGGCCGCGATCCCGTGCCTCCGCCGCGCGAGGCGTCACCGCTCCGGGAAGCCGCCCCGCCCCGTGGGGGGTTCCCGCCTCGCGAGGGTGTGCCCCGCGACGGCGTACCGCCTCGCGCGGGTGCGGTGCCCCGGGGCGGTGTGGAGCCCCGGGGAACGGGAGTGCCCTGCGCTCCCGGCCGGTTCTGGGGACGCCGTTGCTCCCGCTCCGGATACGTGTCGGCGAGCCGTCCCGTGGGCCGGTCCGTCTCGCCGACGCGCGGCGCGGGCGGCCGTACGTCGGCGAGTCCCTGCGCCTCGCGGGCCGCGATCTCCTTCAGCCGCAGCGACAGCTGGAGCGTGCTGGGCCGCTCCTCGGGGTCCTTCGCCAGACACGCCCGGATGAGGGGGGCGAGGGCGTCCGGGACACCGTTCAGCTGCGGCTCTTCGTGCACCACGCGGTACAGCATCACTTCGGAGCTGCCGTGCCCGAAGGGCGAGTCGCCCATCGACGCGTACGCGAGCGTGGCGCCGAGCGAGAACACGTCCGTGGCCGGGGTGACGGCGGCCCCGCGCACCTGCTCCGGGGCGAGGAACCCGGGGGAGCCGACCGCCGTGCCGACGTGCGTGAGCGTCGAGGCCCCCGTCGCCCAGGCGATGCCGAAGTCGATGATCCGGGGGCCCTTCGGGGACAGCAGGATGTTCGACGGCTTCAGGTCCCGGTGGACGACCCCGGCCTCGTGCACCGCGACCAGCCCCTCGGACAGGGCGGCGCCGACGGCCGCGACGTCCGCCGCGCCGAGCGGGCCCTCGTCGACGACCTTGTCGTGCAGCGAGGGCCCGGGTACGTACTGCGTGGCGAACCACGGCCGGTCCGCCTCCAGGTCGGCCGCGACCAGCCGGGCGGTGCAGCCGCCCCTGATCCGTCGTGCCGCCGAGACCTCACGCGCGAACCGCGAGCGGAACTCCTGGTCCTCCGCCAGGTCCGGCCGGATGACCTTCAGCGCGACCCGCTGCCCCTTCTTGTCGGAGCCCAGGTAGACCACGCCCATCCCGCCCGCGCCGAGCCGTCTGTGAAGCCTGAACGAGCCGACGACGCGCGGGTCCTCGCGCCTCAGGCGCATCATCGCCATGTTCATCCCCGCTGCCCGGTCCCTGTGACGAGCCACAGCTTACGTTTCCACGTCCGCTCGCGCGCAGAGGCCGCGCCCTCTCGGCCCGACGGATTGTCGGTGGCCGGCAGGAGACTTGAGGAAGGGTCAGGGCGGGCGCGCAGGAGATGCCGACGGGCCGGAGGCGTTCCCAATCGGCAGCCGAGGGCGGGGGATTGGCCCCGTGAGGGGGGATCGGGCGGAGGAGAGCAGGGCCGTGGGCGACGCGTGACGCACGGACGAGGCCGCGGTGGGCGGGGCCGGGCGCCGGGCGGTGACGGTGGCGAGGCGGGATGTGGTGGAAGTGACCGAAGTCACCCGTGAGGGGCGTGTGCGCCCTTCGGGCGGGGGCGGGCCTCCGGCGGCACGGCGCGCTCGGAGAAACCGGGGCACAGCGGGCGCCCCTTCCGGGAAGTCCCGGAGGCGGGGGACGGCGTCTCCACCCAGGGGAGTACTCCGCCGGTCATGGCTCATCCTCCGGGAGGCCCGGCAATCGGTACGAGGGCATGACGTCCGGTGCCCGCCCGACACCTAGATTTGAGGTCAAGCGGCGGACGCAGCACTCGTCCCCCGAGGTCGGACGTCCGCCGCTGCCAAGGACAACCGAGCACGGTCAGGAGAGGGGCCATGGCCCATACGGCACCGCGGACGCTGATCCGCGAGGAGGGGCGCAAGGCGTACGCCGCCGCGTTCCGTCCCCGCCGGCAGGGCCGCCGTCACCCGCTGGTGGCGACCGTGATGGCCCTCCCCCTGGCGGTCCTGCTCCTTCTCGTCTTCGACGGGTGGGAGACAGTGGCCACACAGGCGTCGTCCGTGGGTGTGATGCTGGGGCGCTGAGCGGTGACCCCAGGCCCGGAAGAGCGGTCCGGGCGGGGACATCCCATCCATGAAACCCCGTGGGGACGGGGGTGCGGCGGACGGCACAGATGCCGGCGCAGCTGGGGAGCTGCGCCGGCATTGCTCTTGCCGGAGACCCGGTGCCTGCGGTGGCCTGTGGGGTCCGGTGAGGGCTGGGGGTGCCCCCTGCTCGAAGAGCCTGGGGAAGGCACCCCGGCAGTGCCGGGCCGCGCGACCCACCCGACGGTCCCCCGGCACCGGACACCCCCGCACACCGGACAGAGAGCCCCCGTACCCTCACCCCCGTGACCACGCCGCCCCCGCTCCTCCCCGCCCTCGCCGAACAGGCCACCGCCGTCGCCCACACCCGCGCCTCGGCCTCGCCCTGTCCCTGCGGGGCGACCGTCACCCTCGCCGACCGGCCCGACGCCACCGTCGTCCAGCACGCCGGCACCGTCGCCAAGGCTCACGCCCCGGACACCGATCCCGCCGAGCTGGCGGCGCGGCTGGAGGCCGCCGCCCGTCTCCCCGGCATCCTCCTGCCCCCGCTCGGAACCGAGCCGGCCGGTCTGCACGGCCGGCTCGTGACGTTCTGGCCGTACGGCAGGCCCGTCGACCCGGCCGACCCCGGCGCCGCCCCGTGGGAGGACGCGGCCGTCCTCCTCGCCCGTCTCCACCGCAGCCCCGTGCCCGGCCGCCCGCTGCCGCCGATGCGCGGCCCGGTCAAGGCGGCCCGGGCCGTCGCCCGTCTCCGGGCCGCCGCTCCGCACCCCGGTACCGGCCCGGTGCTGCGCGCCTGGGCCGGTCTCCCGGCGTGGACCCGCGGCGAGGCCCCCCTGCCGGAGACCGCCGTTCTCTGTCACGGTGACCTTCATCTGGGGCAGCTCGTCCGCCACCCCGTCCCGGACGGGCCCTGGCTCCTCATCGACGTGGACGATCTCGGTCTCGGAGTCCCGGCGTGGGATCTGGCGCGCCCGGCGGCCTGGTACGCCTGCGGACTGCTCCCGCCCGAGGACTGGACCCGCTTCCTGGCCGCCTACCGGTCCGCGGCCGGCCCGGCCGTCCCGCCGGACGGCGACCCCTGGCCCGCCCTGGACGTCCCGGCCCGGACCCTCACCGTGCAGACCGCCGCCCGGGCCGTCACCAAGGCGGTGGCCCAGGAGCGGCCCCTGGACGAGGTGGAGCAGGCGCTGGTCGACGCCTGCGCGCGGATGGCCTCCCTCCCCCCGGAGCCGAGCCCGGGCGGCGCGAAGTAAGGTGCAACCGACCGCAGCCGGGCAGAGTCTGTCCTGGCAGTACGTGAAGCGGGACCTACCGGCGAGGAGTTGAGCCGACCATGCAGTGTCCGAAGTGCCATGGACCGATGCACACCTACAACCGCAACGGCATCCAGATAGAGCAGTGCAGCAGTTGCCGCGGGATCTTCCTGGACTACGGGGAGCTGGAGGCGCTGACCCGCCTGGAAGCCCAGTGGGCCCAGCCCGCGCCGCCGCCCGCCCCGCACGCCTATCCGGCCCCTCCGGTCCCGCCGCCGGCTCCCGCCTGGGGCGCCCCGCACGGCGGCGGCCACGGACACCACCGCCACAGGAGCTTCGGGCACATGCTCTTCTCGTCCTGAGGGAGCGGATACGGGGAAACCCCCGGTCGTCGGAGACGACCGGGGGTTTCGGTGTGTGGACGATACTGGGATTGAACCAGTGACCTCTTCCGTGTCAGGGAAGCGCTCTCCCGCTGAGCTAATCGTCCTCGGGACCATGATCGAGCGATCCGATCATGAGCACTGCGTGCGCGATACTGGGATTGAACCAGTGACCTCTTCCGTGTCAGGGAAGCGCTCTCCCGCTGAGCTAATCGCGCGGGGGATCCGAAGATCCAGTGGACGATACTGGGATTGAACCAGTGACCTCTTCCGTGTCAGGGAAGCGCTCTCCCGCTGAGCTAATCGTCCTTGGAGGTGGAGACGGGATTTGAACCCGTGTAGACGGCTTTGCAGGCCGTTGCCTCGCCTCTCGGCCACTCCACCAGGAGTGTAGGGGACCCGGGAGGACCCCTCTTCCTTCGAGCGGACGACGAGGCTCGAACTCGCGACCTCAACCTTGGCAAGGTTGCGCTCTACCAACTGAGCTACGTCCGCTTGTCGTTTCGGTCCGCTTCCGCGTCCCGGCGACGTGTTGAACTTTAGCGGATTCCCCGGCCAGGACAAAAACGCGTTTGCGCAGCGTGCTGCGCTGCCGCTGCTCACGGGGGTGGCCGAGGTGCCCGGAAGGGCGCGTCCGGGCCGCCCGCGGGCCACCGGTCATAGACTCGGCAGCGTGCTCGACCTCCCCCCTCTCGCCCGCTTCGGTGACCGTGTCGCCACCGGTCTCGTCGACGTCACGAGTGATCCCGCCGCCCTCGACTCCCGTGGCTTCTGGGCCGTGTGCGCGGACTTCGAGGGCCGTCTGACCTGCGCGCGCTTCGGTGACGTACGGCGGGAGCCGGTGCCCGCGCCCGTGCCGGGCCGGTGGCGGGGGCCTGCCGTCGGCGACTGGACGTCCTCGCTCGACCGCGCCGCGTACACCGCGGCCGTCCGGCGGATCCGCGAGCACATCGCGACCGGCGAGGTCTACCAGGCCAACCTCTGCCGGGTGCTGTCCGCGCCCGTCGGGCCCGGCGCCGACGTGGACGCCCTGACGGCCCTGCTGGCACGGGGCAACCCGGCGCCGTATGCAGGAACGATTCGGCTGCCGGGGCACGGGGTCGAGATATCCACTGCGTCCCCCGAGCTCTTCCTGCGGCGGGACGGGCGGGTCGTGGAGTCCGGCCCGATCAAGGGCACCGGCCGTACCGAGGCGGACCTGCTGGAGAAGGACTACGCCGAGAACGTGATGATCGTGGACCTGGTCCGCAACGACCTCGGGCGGGTCTGCGCCACCGGCAGTGTGACCGTGCCCGAGCTGTGCGTCGTCGAGAAGCACCCCGGGCTCGTCCACCTCGTCTCGACGGTGCGCGGCGAGCTGCGGGCCGGTGCCGGCTGGGCGGAGCTGCTCGGCGCCGCCTTCCCGCCCGGCTCCGTGACCGGGGCGCCCAAGGCGAGCGCCCTGGGGATCATCGAGGCGCTGGAGACCGTGCCCCGGGGCCCGTACTGCGGTGGCATCGGCTGGGTCGACGCCGACCGGGGGACCGGCGAGCTCGCCGTCGGCATCCGCACCTTCTGGATCGACCGGGCCGGCGACGGTGCGTGTCTGCTGCGCTTCGGCACCGGCGCCGGCATCACCTGGGGATCCGACCCCGAGGGGGAGTGGCGGGAGACCGAGCTGAAGGCGTCCCGGCTGCTCACGGTAGCGTCGGGGGCGTACGAGGTGAGTGAAGGGACCCTGAGGTGAAGATCTGGCTCGACGGCGGGCTGCAGGACATCGAGTCCGCCCGCGTCTCCGTCTTCGACCACGGCCTGACCGTGGGCGACGGCATCTTCGAGACGGTGAAGGCGGTGGGCGGCCGTCCGTTCGCACTCACCCGGCACCTCGACCGGCTGACCCGGTCGGCGCGGGGCCTCGGGCTGCCCGACCCGGACCTCGACGAGGTCCGCCGCGCCTGCGCCGCCGTCCTGGAGGCCAACCCGATGCCGCTCGGCCGGCTGCGCATCACCTACACCGGCGGCCACGGCCCGCTCGGCTCCGACCGCGGCGACCGCGGCCCGACCCTCGTGGTCGCCCTCGGCGAGACCGCCCGCCGCCCCGACTCCACCGCCGTGATCACCGTCCCCTGGACCCGCAACGAGCGCGGCGCGCTGACGGGCCTGAAGACGACGTCGTACGCCGAGAACGTCGTCGCCCTCGCCCGCGCCCGTGAACGCGGCGCGTCCGAGGCCCTCTTCGGCAACACGGTGGGGCAGCTGTGCGAGGGGACGGGGTCGAACGTCTTCGTCGTCCTCGACGGCGAGATCCACACCCCGCCGCTCGCCTCCGGCTGCCTGGCGGGGATCACCCGCGAGCTGACCGTCGAGTGGACCGGCGCGCGGGAGACGGACCTGCCGCTGGACGTCCTGGAGCGGGCCGACGAGGTGTTCCTCACCTCCACGCTGCGGGACGTCCAGGCCGTGCACCGGGTCGACGGCCGCGAACTGCCCGGCGCTCCCGGGCCGGTGACCGCCAAGGCCATGCGGGTCTTCGAGGAGCGGTCCGGGGACGACCTCGACCCCTGACGGCCGCGAATATGAGCTGCTTCCGGGTGCCGGGCCGGGTAGAACACTCCCGATGACCACGACCCTGCGGCCGGTGGAGCCGCTTCAGCGCGCGGCCGACGGGACGCGTTCACGCCACTACCAGGTGTGCGTGAACAGCCGTCCCGTCGGCGCGATACACCTGGGTACCTCTCCCGCCTTCGGCGACTCGGTGGCCCGGATCCTGGACCTGCGCATCGACGAACCCGACCGCAGGCGCGGCCGGGCCACGGTGGCCGTGCTCGCCGCCGAGGAGGTGGCGCGCGGCTGGGGCTGCCGCCAGATCGAGGCGACCGTCCCGGCCGCCGCCGGGGCGGCGCTGCACCTGGCGCAGGAGCTCGGCTACGTCCTGCGCAACCGAGCCATGGCCAAACGGCTCGGTGGCACGCCGCCGGAGCTGCCCGCGGGCAACCGGGTGCGGCCCATGACATGGGCCGAGTTCGAGGTGTGGCACGCGGAGGACGCGGAGCGCTTCGTGCGGGCCTGGACCGAGCGGGGCGTCCCCGAGGCCGCCGCGTCCGCCAAGGCGCGGCGCGACCACGAGATGCTCCTGCCGCAGGGACCGGACACCGAGGACATGCTGTTCAGCGTCCTGGAACACGAGGGGGCGCGGGTCGGCGTCCTGTGGCTGGCGCTGCGCGAGGACAGCGCCTGGGTCTTCGGCGTCGAGACCGACCCGGCCCATCGCGGCCGGGGGCACGGCCGCACGCTGATGCGGCTGGCGGAAGCGCAGGCGATCACCGCGGGCCGGCGCGCTCTCGGCCTCAACGTCTTCGCGGGGAACACCCCGGCCGAGCGGCTGTACGAGTCGCTCGGTTACGAGACCACGCAGTACATCTACTGCAAGACGTTGCTGTAGCGGTCCCGGGGCGGGCCCCGTGAGGAGGCGAGGGGCCGGGCTCGGAGCGGGGCACGTGGGCGGGGAGCGGTCCGGGCCGCGGACGGACGTCCTGTGTGTGGGGGAATGCGTGGGGAGGGAGGGGAGCGGCTCGGTTCCCGAGGTGCTTCGTCCTCACGGGCGATGCGGCCCGCGGACAGGGCCCTCCCCGGTGGAGAGCGGCCGGGGCCGCCGCCGCGGGCGGTTCCCCGCGCTCGGCGCGGTACCGCACCCGCGGACGGGAGCCCCGGGGCTCAGCTCCCCTGCGCAGCCAGCAGCCGGTCCGCGATCTCCTCGATGCGCGCGCGCAGGCCCTCCTGGCTCTTGCCGCCGTCGAGGCGCTCGCCGCCGATCACGTACGTCGGGGTCCCGGTCACGCCCATCGCCTTGCCCTCGGCCTGGTCGGCGTCGACGATCAGGATGTGCCGGCCGTCGATCAGCGCCGTGTCGAACTCCTCGGCGTCCAGGCCGAGTTCCAGGGCCACCTCGATCAGGAGAGGTTCCCCCTTGCGGTCCAGCTCCTCGACCCGGGCCAGCACGGCCTCCACGTACGGCCAGCCCTGCCCCTGCGCGGCCGCCTCCTCGGCGGCCTGCGCGGCGGCGAAGGCGTGCTTGTGCTTCTCCAGCGGGAAGTGCCGCAGCCGCAGCTCCAGGCGGTCGCCGTAGCGGGCACGCAGGGCGCGGACGTCGTCCAGCGCGGTACGGCAGTCCGGGCACTGGAGCTCGCACCAGACGTCGAGGACGGGCGCGGCGGGACGGTCGGGGGAGGTGTCGCTCATGGACCCAGTCTCCCAGCCCCCGCACCGGCGGCCCAACCGGACCTCGCCCGTCGCGGCCGTGCCGGCCGGGGACGTACGGCCACCACCGGCACCTGCGGAGGAGGTGACCCGGAGAAGTCCCTGATGTCCGCTCGGGGCGTGGCCCGGCGGGGCGCGGGCGGTGCAGGATGGAGGGACGAAGGGCCTGCCCGACCGCCCTGCCCGACCGCTCTGCCTGGAGGACCGGATGATTGCCGAGACCGTCTGTTCCGCCGTGTCCGCGGCCGGCCTGGGCATCGCGGCCATCACCGCGTACCGCAGGCGTTTCCTGACGGCCGCCCGCATCGCCGCCTACGCGCTGGTCCCCGTCGGCCTGGTGATGACCGGCATCGTCGACTGGCTCGCCGACACCGCGTTCAGCCCGATGGCCTGGGCCGGCTTCGGGGTGCTCGGCGCCTCCTGGCTGCTGTTCGCGACCACGCGGACGGTGGAGCGCCGCCGCGGCGGCACCCGCAAGGAGCGCAAGGCGGCCCGCGCCGCCGCCCGCCGGGAGGCGGTGGCGCCCACGGCCTCGGCGCCCTCCCTGGGGGCGAGCTCCCGTCCGGCGGCCGGGTCCGCGTCCCGGTCCGAGGACGACTTCAGCGACATCGAGGCCATCCTGAAGAAGCACGGCATATGAACGGCATGTGAGGGGCGGCGCGAGAGGTCCGCGGGCCTCTCGCGCCCGCGCGGAGGGCAGGGCGCGCGGCGCCCGCGGGCCGTGCGGAGCGAAGCGACACAGTGAGGCATCAGGTCGTCCTGAACCGATCACAACCTGAACCGAAGATCACGGGATCCGGCGGACTCCCGTTCTTTCCCCGCGTGTTGATCGCGCCGGGTGCGTGGGCTGCGTCATCATCGCCCGCGAGATGCTGGACACGCCCCAGAGGGACGCCGCGCCACCACAGGACGAACCGCGCGGCTGTCTCTTCGCTCTTTCCCAGCCACCGCTGATGATCTTCCTTGCGGTGATCGGCTGTCTGTTGCTCATGGCCGCGTTGCACGATCTGCTGCTGCTCTGAGCCGTACCCGCGCTCCCCGGCGCCACCCGCCGGGGGCCGCGTCGCCACCGGACGTGTCCCGGCCGAACCCGGCACGCCCCGGCCGGCGCCGTCAGCCCGCGGCTTCCTTCCGCCGCGCCCGGTAAGCGGCCACGTGCAGACGGTTCCCGCACGTGCGGCTGTCGCAGTAGCGCCGGGACCGGTTGCGGGAGAGGTCGACGAAGGCACGCCGGCAGTCGGGGGCCTCGCAGCGCCGCAGCCGCTCGCGCTCCCCGGCGACCACGAAGAACGCCAGGGCCATGCCGCAGTCGGCCGCCAGGTGGTCGGCGAGGGAGGCACCGGGAGCGAAGTAGTGCACGTGCCAGTCGTAGCCGTCGTGGTCGGTGAGCCGGGGCGTGGTGCCGGCGGCGGCGACCAGCTCGTTGATCAGTCCGGCGGCGGTCCGGGTGTCGGGGGCCGCGAAGACCGAGGCGAACCGGCCGCGGACCTCGCGCACCGCCGAGAGGTCGAACTCGGAGAGCGCGCCGACATCGCTGACCTCGTGGTTCCGTACGAACTCGTCGAGAGCGGCGACGTCCGGCAGCCCGTCCGGCGCCGCTTCGTCCTCCGGCGCGGTGTTGACCAGATCCACCACGGTGTCGAGGGCGCACCGGGTGTCGTGGGTGATCAGCACGTTTCGCTCCCTGGCCTGGGGGTCGGGCGGGCGCCCGCCGATGCTGGCCGATGGTAGTGGCTCCCGGCCGTGCCGCACCGGTGCCGTCCGGGGCCCGCGCCCGCGCTTGCCGGTACAACGGCGGCCGGCGGGACACGGTTCCCGCCTGCAGGCGCTCCGGGCCGTCGGTGCCCCCGAACGCGCCCCGGCACTCCCCGGCGGGCGCGGCGGCCCCGCGCGTCACCGCACCGTGCGCGCCCGCCCGCTCACCCTCCGTGCGGGAGTGCACGCAGCGGCGCCGCCCCGCGGTGGTCCGCGGCGACGGCGCCGTGTGTGCCGTATGCGGTTGTCCCGGCCGCCCGAGCCGTCACCCCGAGTCGACGGCGCCGGGCGGCTTCGCGGGGGCCTCGCCCTAGCTTTCGGCCAGGATGTGCGAGAGCTCCTGATCGAGATCGAAGTGCCGGTGTTCCGTGCCGGGGGGCACGGCGGCGTCGGTCCGCTTCAGGAAGGACTCCAGGGCCCGTGCCGGGGCCTCGAGCAGTGCCTCCCCCTCCGGGGAGCTCAGGGCGATGCACACGACGCCCTGACCGTGGCTGCGCGACGGCCAGACGCGGACGTCGCCGGTGCCCGTGGGGCGGTGAAGCCCCTCGGCGAGGAGGTCGCGGGCGAACACCCACTCGACGGTCTCCTCGGCTCCGGTGTGGAAGGTGGCGTGCACGGCGTAGGGGTCGGCCGTGTCGTACCGCAGGCCTGCGGGGACAGGCAGGGAGGACTCGCTCGACACAACGAGGCGCAGGTGCAGCTCGCAGCTGACCGTGGTGTTCATAAGCGCCAGGGCCTTTCGCTCAGTGTGCGCTCGGGGATTCGCACGTCGGCGAAATCGACATGCCACCTACGGTGCCGTTGTAAACCCCTCTGAGTGTTTTGCGTGCCTTTAGGTACCTCGTCCGGCCGAGAGATCGTTGTCGAGATGCGGCCATTTCGGTGACTGGTTAGCCTCGGGTAGGGTCTCCTTGTATGAATACGGGGAGTGACGAGCCGGGCGAGGTTGCCGTGGCATCGGAAAAAACCGGCGAGGCCAGAACGGACGGGACGCACGACGAGCGGGGGCTCGGTTCGCGTGCGCCGGAATACGTCAAGGCGCGCCGCGTACTGCATCTGAGCTGGCAGGTCGGCGTCTTCATCGTCGGCCTCGCGGTCGTCGCGGCCGGCGTGATCATGCTGCCGTTGCCCGGGCCGGGGTGGGTCGTGATCTTCGGTGGCATGGCCATCTGGGCGACCGAGTTCGTGTGGGCCCAGCTGGTGCTCCGCTGGACCAAACGCAAGGTGACCGAAGCGGCACAGCGGGCGCTCGACCCCAAGGTGCGCCGCCGGAACATCATCCTCACGGTGATCGGCCTGGTCGTCATCGCCGCGCTGGTCGGCATCTACGTCTGGAAGTTCGGTTTCGAGATGCCCTGGAAGATCAAGGATCAGTGATCTGCGCGCGGGCGGGCCGGGGTGTCCGGGCGGCGAGGTCCTGATCGCCGGGCAGGTGTGCCCGCCCTGCCGTGGCGGCGGGGAGGATCCGCGGTGCGGGCCGGAGGGCGGCGGTTTTCGCCGGCCTCCGGCCTCTTTGCCGTTCCGGGCCGGTCCAGGTCGCTCCGGGCCGGTCCAGGTCACTTCGGGCCGGTCCAGGTCACTTCGGGCCGGTCCAGGTCACTTCGGGCCAGTCCAAGTCGCTCCAGGTCGTTCCGGGCCGGTCTGAGTCGCTCCGGATCGGCCCAGGTCGCTCCGCTCTCGCCGCGGGTGCGGAAGGCCGCCTTCCCGGCGCCGTTCCGTGCGGGGATCCGCGTTCCGGTCGCGGCCGGCCGGGGCGAGCCCTGTCCGCCCGCTCGCCCGCCCGCGCAGGCGGCCGGCGGGCCGCCGTTCCGCGCAGGTGGGCGGATGGGCCGATGTTCCGGGCGGGCCCGGCGTCCGTCACGGCCCGGGGCGTGTTCCCGCCGTCCGGCGCCGGTCGCCCCCTTCGGGCGCGCTCGCCCTCGTGGCCCGGACCGCACCCCCACGCTGGTCACCAGCACCCCCTGACATGCGGTAATGTTCTTCCTGCGTCCGGGCGATTAGCTCAGTGGGAGAGCGCTTCGTTCACACCGAAGAGGTCACTGGTTCGAACCCAGTATCGCCCACCGGATCACCAAGCGGCCCGGCTCACCGATCGTGAGCCGGGCCGCTTCGTCGTGTGCGGGCGCCCGGCGTGCCCGCTCCGCGCCGCCGGGCCGGCCGCGCGGGCGTTCCGCTTCGGCCGTCTTCACTGAACCGTGACCTTCCGCGGACGGTGCCGCGCGGGGCCCGCCGCTGTTCGGTCCGTCGATCACGCCACGCCGACCTGGGTGTTTCTCTCCGTCCGCGCCGATGTGACCCGGGGCGCCGTCCGGGTGCCCCCCGCCGCCGCGCCCATCAATTCCTGTCCGAATCATTGACGTGCCCGTAGGCCCTCCGTACCTTGTGCCAGCAAGCGCTTACTTGAAACGATTCATGAGGCGGACGCAACGTCGCGGGGAGGCTCGTATGCAGCAGGGCAGGAATGTGGAGAGGCGGACGATCCTCAAAGCGGCGGGGGCCTCGCTGGCCGTCGCGGGGCTGGGGGCGACGGCCACGGCGTGCGGTGGCGGCAGCGGTTCGGGAGACGGAACGGTGACGATCCGTTACTCGTGGTGGGGGGCCGAGGACCGGGCCGAGCGCATCAACAAGACCATCGCGCTCTTCGAGAAGAAGTATCCGAAGATCAAGGTGAAGACCGACTTCCAGCCGTACCTCGATTTCTGGAAGAAGTTCAACACCCAGGCCTCCGGTGGAAATCCGCCGGATGTCTTCCAGAATGCCATCGGATTCCTGCGCAAATACGATGCGAAGAATGTGCTGCTCGATCTGAGCGAGCAGGTGAAGGCCGGCAACCTCTCCATGGACGGGTTCCGGGCGGGCCTGGAGAAGTTCGGCGAGGTCGACGGCAAGCTCCTCGGCGTGCCCGTCGGTTCGAACTCGATGGCCCTCGTCATCGACGAGCCCGTCTACACCCGGGCCGGCGTCACGCCCGAACAGGGCTGGACCTGGGACGACTTCGACAAGGCGATGGCGAGGATACGGGACAGGACGGGGCGCGCCGGGGACAGCGGCATGTACGGCGTCATGTACCTCTACGACCTGTACCTGCGTCAGCACGGCAAGGCGTTCTTCACCGAGGACGGACTCGGCTTCACCGAGGCGGACCTGACCGAGTGGTGGACCAAGGCCGAGAAGGGCGTGAAGTCCGGGCTGTACGCCGACCCGAAGAAGGTCGCCCAGATCAAGCCCAAGGCGGCGCTCTCCGCGGAACTCGCCGGCGGCGAGTTCACCTGGGACAACTTCACCGTCCGCTACACCTCCGAGGGCAAGAGCGAGTACGGCCTCGCGCCCATCCCCACCACGGACGGCAAGAAGACCGGCCAGTACCTCGGCTCCCTGATGCTCAGCGCCTCCAAGCGCACCCGGCACCCCAAGGAAGTCGCCCAGTTCATCCACTTCATGGTCCACGACCCCGAGGTCGCCAAGATCATGGGGTACGACCGCGGCGTGCCCGCGACGCAGGCCCAGTACGACGCGTACCAGCCCACCGACCCGGTCAACAAGGCGATCGCCGCCTACGAGGAGTCGCTCGTGAAGGCCGGTGTCCTGGAGCCCATCACCCCGCATCCGGGCGGCGCCGACATCTGCGAGAGCGCCTTCCTGCGCATCGCCGAGGAGATGGCCCTGGGCAAGCGGTCCGTGGACGAGGCCGTCCAGCAGTTCTTCACCGAGTCGAAGACGGCTCTCGCCGGCTGATGGGAAGCGCCGTGACACACGCCCCTGCGAGGGAGGGCCTGGCCCGGGACCCCGAGCCGCGGCACGGTCCGGTGAAGTCCCCGCACCCCGCCGCCCTCAAGCGGCGGGGCCGCCGGGAGAACCTGGCCGGCTACCTCTTCATGTCCCCCTGGATCGCCGGGTTCCTGCTGCTGACGGCAGGGCCGATGGCCGCCTCGCTCTACTTCGCCTTCACCGACTACAACCTGTTCGACGCCCCCCGGTGGATCGGCCTGGACAACTTCTCCGAGATGTTCGCCGACCCGCGCTGGCGCCACTCGGTCCAGGTCACGCTGTGGTACGTCGTCGTCGGCACCCCCATCAAGCTGCTCGCCGCCCTCGGTGTGGCGCTGCTGCTGGCCCAGAAGCGGCGCGGGCAGGCCTTCTACCGGGCCGCGTTCTACGCGCCGTCGCTGATCGGCGCGAGCGTGTCCGTCGCCATCGTCTGGAAGGCGATCTTCTCGGACGACGCGGTCGTCGACCGCACGCAGCAGCTCTTCGGGATCGACGTGGGCGGCTGGACCGGTGACCCGGACCTGATCATCTACAGCCTGGTGGCGCTCACCGTCTGGCAGTTCGGCGCCCCCATGGTCATCTTCCTGGCCGGGCTCAAGCAGGTGCCGCGCGAGCTGTACGAGGCGGCCGACGTCGACGGGGCGGGCAAGCTGCGGCAGTTCTGGAACATCACCCTGCCGATGATCTCCCCGGTCCTCTTCTTCAACGTCCTGCTGGAGACCATCCACTCCTTCCAGATCTTCAGCTCCGCCTACATCGTCGGCGGCGGCGCCGGAGGCAACGCCTGCGGACCCGCGGACGGCTCCATGGTCTACACCTGTTACCTGTACGTCCAGGGCTTCGAGAACAGCCGGATGGGCCTGGCCTCGGCCATGGCGTGGATGCTGCTGCTCGCGGTCGCCCTGGTCACCGCGGTGCTGTTCTGGTCCCAGAAGCGCTGGGTGCACTACGAGGAGGGCGGCCGATGAGCGCACAGGCCACCGACGTCACACCGGCCCGGACCCCGAAGGCGGCGGCGCTGCGGCGCCGGCTGCCGGGCTCGCTCGCCTGGCACCTCGGGTCGCTGGCGCTCCTCGCGGTGATCCTCTACCCGCTCGTCTGGGTCGTCGGCGGCTCCTTCAAGAAGAGCGAGGACATCGTCGGCAGCCTGGACCTCTTCCCGGGCGACCCGATCACGAGCAACTACACGCGCCTGACCGAGGGCATCGCCGACGTCCCGATCAGCACGTTCTTCCTGAACTCGCTGCTGCTCTCCGTGGGTTCGGTCATCGGCATCCTGGTGTCCTGCTCGCTGACGGCCTACGCCTTCGCGAAGATCAGGTTCGCCGGGCGGAACCTGCTGTTCACGCTGATGATCGGCACGCTCCTGCTGCCGTACCACGTGCTGCTGATCCCGCAGTACGTGCTGTTCCGCAACATGGACATGATCAACACGTACACGCCGCTGCTGCTGGGCAAGTACCTCGCCACGGAAGCGTTCTTCGTCTTCCTGATGGTGCAGTTCATGCGCAACCTGCCGAAGGAGCTGGACGAGGCGGCCCGCCTCGACGGCTGCGGGCACTTCCGCATCTACTGGTCGATCGTGCTCCCGCTGGCCCGCCCCGCCCTGATCACCAGCGCGATCTTCACCTTCATCAACGCCTGGAACGACTTCATGGGCCCGCTGATCTACCTCAACGAGCCCGACAAGTACACGGTCTCGCTGGGCCTGAAGATGTTCGTCGACCAGGAGGCCGTGGCCGACTACGGCGGCATGATCGCGATGTCGCTGGTCGCCCTGCTGCCCGTCCTCGCCTTCTTCCTGGCCTTCCAGCGCTATCTGATCGACGGCATGGCGACGTCCGGTCTGAAGGGCTGAGGTGGGTTCCGTCATGAGTCAGGCGCGTGCGAAAGCCCGTACCGGACCGGGGGAGTCACGGCCGGCGGAACGGTTCGCCCTGTTCGCCGAGTGCCTGCTCACCGGCGTGTGGATCGCGGTGGCCTCGCTGCCGCTGGTCACCTACCCCGCCGCGTTCGCGGCCGGCGCGCGGCACCTGCGGCGCCTGCTCGCCCACGAGCGCGGCACCTGGCGCGAGTTCGCGGCCGACTTCCGCTCCGCGCTGCGCGGCGGGTGGCTCGCCGGGCTCGCCGGCTGGGCCGCCCTCGCCGCGGTGTGGGCGGACGTCCAGGCCGTACGGGCCGGTCTGCCGGGCGGGCCGCTCGTGGGCGCCGTCGGCGTGTCCGCCCTGATCGGCGCCGTCGTGGCCGGGCTGCGCGCGGCGGCCCTGTGGCGGCCCGGCGCCTCCTGGCGGTCGCTGCTGGCGCGGGCCGGCCGCCACACCGTCCTCGACCCCGCCGGGTCCTTCCTGATCGTCGGCGGGCTGGCCGTGGTGGTGTGCTCCGCGTGGTTCAGCGCGCCGCTGGCGGTGCCCGTCCTCGGGGCCGTCGCGGCGGCGGCCGTCGCCGTGGAGGAGCGGTACCGGCACCGCTGAGCGTCCCTCCGCCGGGCCGGCGTCTTCCGGGCGCCGCGCCTTTCTCTGTCATGCCCCTGACCATCCGAGCCGTACGTCACTCTCCCCGCACGGAAAGGAAAGGCCATGTCCCCCATCCCCCGTGGCATCCCCCGCAGATCCCTCTTCAAGGCCGCCGCGGTCGCCGGAGCCGCCGCCCAGTTCAGCTGGGCGCTGGGCGCCGAGGACGCGCAGGCCGCGCCCGGAGCCGACGCGGCCGGCGCCGCCCCCGTCGTCCTGGACTGGCTGGAGGACGGCGGCCTGGGCGCCGCCCCCGGCTCCACCGTCGGCGTCCCCTGGCCGAAGGGCACCTACCGGGAGGACCAGACGTTCGCGGTGACGGACGCCGACGGCAGGGCCGTACCCGTGCAGTCCTGGCCGCTCGCCTACTGGCCCGACGGCTCCCTGAAGTGGACCGCGCACGCGGTCGCCTCGGGCGACGGCAAGCTCACCCTCACGGCCGGGACGCCCGCCGCGCCCGAGAAGAAGGTCACCGTCGACCGGCGCGGCGGCACCATCGACATCTCGACCGGCGTCATCACCGCGCGGATCGGCACCTCCGGCGCCACCCTCGTCAAATCCGTCACCCGCGGCTCCACCGAGATCGCCAGGAACGGCCGGCTCGTGCTGCTGCGCCAGCCCGAGATCGAGGACGGCGACCAGGGCACGGTCAAGACCGAACGCTTCGACGGCGCCATATCCGAGGTCACCGTCGAACAGGAAGGCCCGGTCCGCGCCGTCGTCCGCATCGACGGCAAGCACCGCAAGGGCGACCGCGGCTGGCTGCCGTTCTCCCTGCGCCTGTACTTCTACGCGGGCGCCGACTCCTTCCGCATGGTCCACACCATCACCTACGACGGCACCCAGGAACCGGGCAAGGCGAGCGGCGACTTCATCCGCGGCCTCGGCGTCCGCTTCACCGTCCCGATGCGCGACGAGAGCTACGACCGGCACATCCGCATCGGCGGCGAGGGCACCGGCCTGCTCCGCGAGGCCGTCAAGGGCATCACGGGCCTGCGGCGCGACCCCGGCGCGGCCGTCCAGACGGCCCAGTACGAGGGCAAGAAGCTGCCCGACCCCGCCACCTGGGACCAGCGCGTCACCACCCGCCTCCAGTACATCCCCGAATGGGGCGACTACACACTCTCCCAGCTCTCCGCCGACGGCTTCACCGTGCGCAAGCGCACCAAGAAGGGCCACGGCTGGATCGGCGCCGGCGGCGGACGGCGCGCCTCCGGCTTCGGGTACGTCGGCGGGGTGAGCGGCGGCCTCTCCTTCGGGCTGCGCGACTTCTGGGAGAAGTTCCCCGCCCAGCTCGACATCCGCGGCGCCCACACCGACGAGGCCGAGGTCACCCTCTGGCTCTGGTCGCCCGAGGCGCAGCCCATGGACCTGCGCTTCTACCACGACGGGCTGGGCCAGGACACCTACGCCGAACAGCTCGAGGGCCTCAACATCACCTACGAGGACTACGAGCCCGGCTTCGGCACCCCCTACGGCATCGCCCGCACCTCCGAGCTGCTGTTCTGGGCCAACGCCGCCACCCCGGACGCCGAGGAGCTCGCCCGGCAGATCGAGGCCGTCCGCGTACTGCCCCAGCTCGCCGCCCCGCCGAAGCAGCTCATCGAGGCGGGCGTCTTCGGCAAGGGCCTGTACGCCGAGCCCGACCGCTCCACCCCGGCCAAGGCGAAGATCGAGGACCACCTGGACTTCCTCTTCACCTACTACAAGGACCAGGTGGAGATGCGCCGCTGGTACGGCTTCTGGGACTACGGCGACATCATGCACACCTACGACACCGCCCGGCACCAGTGGCGCTACGACGTCGGCGGCTACGCCTGGGACAACTCCGAGCTCTCCCCGGACCTGTGGCTCTGGTACGCCTACCTGCGCTCCGGCCGCGCCGACCTCTTCCGCTTCGCCGAGGCCATGACCCGCCACACCGGCGAGGTCGACGTCTACCACCTCGGCACGTGGGCCGGCCTCGGCACCCGCCACGGCGTCCAGCACTACGCCGACAGCGCCAAGCAGCAGCGCATCGCCAACACCACCTACCGGCGCTACTACTACTTCCTCACCGCCGACGAACGCGTCGGCGACCTCATGCACGCCAACGTCGACTCCGACGAGACGTTCCTCGTGCTCGACCCCCAGCGCAAGGTCCGCCCCGACCCCGGCTACACGCCGGACCCGCACGCGCTGTCCATCGGCTTCGGCACCGACTGGAGCGGCCTGGTGTCGGCCTGGCTCACCGAGTGGGAGCGCAGGGGACCGAAGTGGGAGAAGGCACGCGCGCGCGTGCTGTCCACCATGGAGACCATCGCCGCCCAGCCCAACGGGTTCGTCCAGGGCAGCGGCCTGTACGACCTGGACACCGGGAAGTTCGCCGTCGCGGACAAGCCGGCCGTCTCCGTCTCCCACCTGTCGGCCGTCTTCGGCCTCAACGAGCTGTGCGCCGAACTCATCGACCTGGTCGACATGCCGAAGTTCAAGGAGGCCTACCTCGACTACTGCCGCTACTACAACGCCACCAAGGCCGAGCAGGCGGCGCGCTACGGCAGCAACTTCGGCTCCCTGATCCTCTTCCAAGGCCACTCGCGCCTCGACGCCTACGCGGCCGTCCAGACCGGCGACGAGAAGCTGGCCAGGCGCGCCTGGGACAAGTTCTACAACTCCGACGGCTACAAGGAGTCCGCGCCCTGGCGGACGGAGAAGCTCAGCGGCCCGGCCACCCTGGTGCCGGGCAGCGAGGCGCCCTGGGTGTCCACCAACGACACCGCCCTCTACGGCCTCGCCGCCATCGAGAACCTGGCGCTCCTCGGGGACAGGATGCCGTAACGGCGGATGCCGCGGCGGCACGGAACGGGCCCGCGCGGGAACACGGGACCCATGGACTGGAACCACTACCGCTTCCGCAGTCTGTGGGCCCTGCCCGCGCCCGCCCCGGCCGTCTACCGGGCCCTGGAACGGGTCGAGGACTACCCCCGCTGGTGGCACCAGGTGCGCCAGGTCACCCGGCTCGGCGCCGCCGGCGGGCTCGTCCGCATCCGGTCCCTGCTGCCGTACGACCTGACCACGACCCTGCGCGAGCGGCGGCGCGACCCGGCGGCCGGGGTCCTGGAGGTCGCCCTGTCCGGCGACGTCGAGGGCTGGGCGCGCTGGACGGTGATCCCGCGGGGGACCGGCACGCTCGCCCGCTACGAGCAGGTCGTCGAGGTGCGCAAGCCGCTGCTGCGGCGGCTGGCGGTCCCGGGCCGCCCGGTCTTCCGCGCCAACCACGCGCTGATGATGCGGTCCGGGCGGCGCGGACTGGCGGCGCATCTGGCGACGGTTTGAAGGAAGCGC
This sequence comes from Streptomyces sp. NPDC006134, assembly GCF_040628835.1. NCBI lineage: Bacteria > Bacillati > Actinomycetota > Actinomycetes > Kitasatosporales > Streptomycetaceae > Streptomyces > Streptomyces sp. NPDC006134. The sequence continues at coordinate 114,837 of NZ_JBEXTV010000010.1, forward strand.
GCCGGGACCTGTATTGTTCAGTGCGTTCCCGGGCGATTAGCTCAGCGGGAGAGCGCTTCGTTCACACCGAAGAGGTCACTGGTTCGATCCCAGTATCGCCCACCGGGAAAGCCGGTCCGTCCCCGACGGACCGGCTTCTTCGCGTTCACCGGCCGTTCGGCCTCCTGCCCACGGCCGCGCTCACGCCGCCGCCGACAGGTCCGGCCGCAGCGGCCAGGCCGGGTCCACCGGTTCCTCCGTGCCGTTCATCGCGAACCACGCCTGCAGGCCGCGCGCCTGTGCCGCGTGCCACACCGCCTGCAGGGTGTGCAGCTCGGCGGGGGACAGGCGCTCCAGCCGGGAGGCGAAGCGGCGCCCCACCGCCCGCACGACCTCCAGCGCGGCCTGCGCGTCCGCCGCCGCGTCGTGCGCGCCCTCCAGCGGGACGCCGTAGTGCGCGCACAGATCGGTGAGCGTGCGGCGGCCCTTGCGGTAGCGGTCCAGGTGCTTGTCGAGGACCCGCGGGTCCAGGACGTGCAGCGGCGTCCGCTCGAACCAGCGGCTCAGCGGCGAGGCGCGGTGCCGGCGCAACTCCCGGTCCAGCAGCGTCAGATCGAACGGCGCGTTCATCACCACCAGCGGGCGGCCCGCCCCCGCCTGCTCGGCCAGCGTCTGCGCTATCTCGTACATCACCGGCGACGGCCAGCGGCCGTTGCGCTGCAGATGCTCCTCCGTCAGCCCGTGCACCGCCGTCGCCGCCTCCGGCACCGGCACGCCCGGGTTCACCAGCCACCGCGTCACCCGCGGCCGGATGCCCGGGGCGTCCTGGACGACGACGGCGGCCGACACGATCCGGTCCGTCTCGACGTCCACGCCCGTGGTCTCGGTGTCGAACGCGGCCAGGGGCCCCTCATACCAGCTCGCCATACCTGCACAACCCCTCGTTCACCTCTGGCAGTCGACGCCCCGTCCGCTGCCCGCTCCGGTGATACCCGGGCTGTTTGCGCCCTACGCCGGAAGGACACAACAGGAGTACGGGTTCCCGCAGTTCAGGGAACCGCGGCGCGTCCTCGCGCGTACTCACCTGTTGCGGAAGGCTGTTGGTCATGGCCATAGCGCAGCCCGAACGGGGCGGGCTGCTGCCCGAGCGCACGGCACTCACACGCGGCACCCTCGCCACCACCGCCTGCATGGAGACCCTGCAGGTCGGCTACCTGCACGCCGTCGCCGCGGCGGCCGGCTGCTCGCTCTCCCAGCCCTTCCCGGACAACGGCATCGACTGGCACGTCAGCCACAGCGCACCCGGGCACGAGATCGACGACGAGGTCACCATCAAGGTCCAGCTCAAGGCGACGTACCAGGTGGCGCCGGACCCGCCGGGCCCCTCCTTCTCCTTCACGCTCGACAACGAGCACCTGACCAAGCTCGCCCGCACCCCGGTGTCGGTGCACAAGATCCTCGTCGTGATGCTCGTACCGCGCTCGCGGGACGACTGGCTGCGCGCGAGCCACGACCGGCTCGACCTCAGGCACTGCTGCTACTGGACCAACCTCGCCGGACACCCGGTCACGGGCCGGCGGCGCACCACCGTGCGGATACCGACCTCACGCATCTTCGACGACCGGGCGCTGTGCGAGATCATGACGCGGGTCGGGACGGGAGGGAAACCGTGACGCACCGACCGCTGGAGGAGCCCGTACGGCCCGTCCGGCCGCACCCCGCCGACACCGCCTGGGACGGCCCCGAGCCCCGGCCCGGCGACGTCGACCCGGCCGTCCTCGCCGCCCTGCTGCACCGGCACGGCTGGCAGCGGCGCGGCGGCGCCGCCGGACGCTACGGCCGCTGGACCCCGCCCGGGCCGGGCGGCCGGGGCACCAGCCTGCTGGTGCCCGTCAGCCGCGCCTTCCCCGACAGCGACGACCTGCTCGGCGAGGCGCTGCACGCCCTGTCCCGCAGCGGCACACCCGGCGCGCGCGAGATCCTCCTCGCCCTGGCCCGGCCCAGCGACGAGGTCCGCTGGTGGCGGGAGGTGCCGACCGGACCCGGCGACGCCGCGCCCTGGAGCGTGGAGGAGCAGCTGCGCACCGCCGCGCGCCGGATGCTGCTCGCCGCGGCGCTCGCCACGCGCGCGCGGGCCGGCTACCACGGCGCCCGGCACCGCCGCGCCGCCGCCGCGCTGGCGGAGGACGTCCTGGTGGGGCACGCCCCCGGGGGCCGCCGCCTGACGGCGTTCGTGCCCGTCACCCCCGGCCGCCCCCTCGCCGTACGCCTCCACCAGGCGCTGTACGCCGCCCGCGAGGCCATCGACTACGAGCGGGCCACCGGCGGCATGGACGCCTTCGACGGGGCCGTCGAGGCGGGGGTGAGCCACGAGCTCACCGAGGCCCTCGTCGCCCTGGTCCAGGGAACCGAGGGCGCCCGCGTCGCCGTCGCCTGGGCACCGGCCGCCGGGGTCCCCGAGGGCTGCGCGCCCGGCGCCGAGCCCGTCGAGTTCTCGCCCGGCGACCTGCCCGTGCTGCGCGAGGCCGGGGCCCGCTACCTGCGGGCGGAACCGTCCGTGCCGGTGCGGATCACCGGCACGGTGGTACGGATGCGCCGGTCGGGGCCGGGCGGCGCGGGCACCGTACGGCTGCGGGTGCTCGCCGGCGCCGAGATCCCGCACGTACGGATGACGCTCGACGAGGAGGCGTACCGGATCGCCGGGCACGCGCACCTGGTGGGCCTGCCGGTGCGGGTGCACGGACGGCTGGAGAGCCGGGGCGGCTTCCGCCGGCTCACCGGGGCGAGCGGAGTGGTGCCGGTCCAGGTCGACGACGCCGAGCGGGACCGGCTGATGAAGGCGCTCCAGGAGAACCAGGAGAGCCTGGCCTTCTTCGAGGAGGCGTGCGAGGAGGAGGCCTGCGAGGAGGACCGGGGGGACTGATTTCGCCCAGGGGGGTCCGGGGTCGGTACGATCGCATGCGTGCGTGCGCTCCGGTATGGCGCCGCGAACCCACCTTCAGTCAGGAGAGACCGGTGTCAGACGTCCGTGTGATCATCCAACGCGATTCCGAGCGGGAAGAACGCGTGGTGACGACGGGCACTACGGCCGCCGAGCTCTTCGCCGGCGAGCGCTCGATCGTGGCCGCGCGCGTGGGCGGCGAGCTGAAGGACCTCTCCTACGAGGTCCGGGACGGCGAGACCGTCGAGGGCGTCGAGATCTCCTCCGAGGACGGTCTGAACATCCTGCGCCACTCCACCGCGCACGTCATGGCGCAGGCCGTGCAGGAGCTCTTCCCCGAGGCCAAGCTCGGCATCGGCCCGCCCATCAAGGACGGCTTCTACTACGACTTCGACGTCAAGGAGCCCTTCACCCCCGAGGACCTCAAGCGCATCGAGAAGAAGATGCAGGAGATCCAGAAGCGGGGCCAGCGCTTCTCCCGCCGCGTCACCACCGACGAGGCCGCCCGCGAGGAGCTGGCGGACGAGCCGTACAAGCTGGAGCTGATCGGCCTCAAGGGCAACGCCGCGCAGGCCGCCGACGGCGCCGACGCCGAGGTCGGTGCCGGTGAGCTGACGATCTACGACAACCTGGACGCCAAGACCGGCGAGCTGTGCTGGAAGGACCTGTGCCGCGGTCCGCACCTGCCGACCACCCGCGTCATCCCCGCCTTCAAGCTGATGCGCTCGGCCGCCGCCTACTGGCGCGGCAGCGAGAAGAACCCGCAGCTCCAGCGCATCTACGGCACCGCCTGGCCGTCCAAGGACGACCTGAAGGCGTACCTGGACTTCCTCGCCGAGGCCGAGAAGCGCGACCACCGCAAGCTCGGCGCCGAGCTGGATCTGTTCTCCTTCCCCGACGAGCTGGGCCCCGGCCTCGCGGTCTTCCACCCCAAGGGCGGGGTGATCCGCAAGGTCATGGAGGACTACTCGCGCCGTCGGCACGAGGTCTCCGGCTACGAGTTCGTGAACACCCCGCACATCTCGAAGGAGCACCTCTTCGAGATCTCCGGGCACCTGCCGCACTACGCGGAGGGCATGTTCCCGCCCATCCAGTTCGACGAGCAGAACTACCGCCTCAAGGCGATGAACTGCCCGATGCACAACCTGATCTTCAAGTCGCGCGGGCGTTCCTACCGTGAACTGCCGCTGCGCCTCTTCGAGTTCGGGACCGTGTACCGGTACGAGAAGTCGGGTGTCGTGCACGGCCTGACCCGCTCGCGCGGCTTCACCCAGGACGACTCGCACATCTACTGCACCAAGGAGCAGATGCCCGAGGAGCTGGACACGCTCCTCACCTTCGTCCTCGACCTGCTGCGCGACTACGGCCTGACCGAGTTCGAGCTGGAGCTGTCCACCCGCGACGACTCCGACAAGTTCATCGGCTCCGACGAGGACTGGGCGGAGGCCACCGAGGCGCTGCGCCAGGCCGCCGAGAAGCAGAACCTGCCGCTGGTCCCGGACCCGGGCGGCGCCGCCTACTACGGTCCGAAGATCTCCGTGCAGGCCAAGGACGCCATCGGCCGCTCCTGGCAGATGTCGACCATCCAGGTCGACTTCAACCAGCCCAAGCGGTTCAACCTGGAGTACACCGCCGCCGACGGCTCCCGGCAGCAGCCGGTCATGATCCACCGGGCGCTGTTCGGCTCCATCGAGCGGTTCTTCGGTGTGCTGCTGGAGCACTACGCGGGCGCCTTCCCGGCGTGGCTGGCGCCGGTCCAGGCGGTCGGCATCCCGATCGGGGACGCGCATGTCGAGTACCTGGAGAAGTGGGCCGCCGCCGCGAAGGAGAAGGGCCTGCGGGTCGAGGTCGACTCGTCCTCCGACCGGATGCAGAAGAAGATCAGGACGGCTCAGAAGCAGAAAATCCCGTTCATGATCATCGTGGGTGACGACGACATGAAGGCGGGTACGGTGTCGTTCCGCTACCGCGACGGTTCGCAGAAGAACGGCATTCCCCGTGACGAAGCGATCGCCGAGATCGTTGACGTGGTGGAGCGCCGCGTACAGGTGTGATGTGCTCCCCGCCGACGCGGGGGTGGTCCGAAGATCCGCAATGCCCACAGGCACAAGGTGCCGTGCTCCCCGCCGCTGCGGGGCAAGGCCCCCGAGAGTCACCTCGGGGGCCTTGCTCTGTCCCTCACCCGGACGCCATATGCTGCATGGCATGACGAGTGAGCCGGAGCAGCAGTTGGGAGTGGGGACGCAGGACGCGTTCCAGCGCCTGTGGACGCCCCACCGGATGGCCTACATCCAGGGGGAGAACAAGCCGAGCGGCCCCGGCGCCGACGACGGATGCCCTTTCTGCTCGATCCCGGCCAAGTCCGACGAGGACGGGCTGATCGTCAAGCGCGGCGAGCAGGTCTACGCGGTGCTCAACCTGTATCCGTACAACGGCGGACACCTGATGACCGTGCCCTACCGGCACGTCGCCGACTACACCGACCTGACCGCCGCGGAGACCGCCGAGCTCGCGGAGCTGACCAAGCAGGCGATGACGGCCCTGCGCACCGCTTCCGGCGCGCACGGCTTCAACATCGGCATGAACCAGGGCTCGGTGGCCGGCGCCGGTATCGCCGCCCATCTGCACCAGCACGTCGTCCCCCGCTGGGGCGGCGACACGAACTTCATGCCGGTCGTCGGTCACACGAAGGTGCTGCCGCAGCTGCTGGGGGACACCCGCACGATGCTGGCGCAGGCCTGGCCCTCCTGAACGGGCGGACGGTGCCCCCGCCGGTGATCACCGGCGGGGGCACCCTCCGTCCGTGATCGCCGGCGGAGACGCCGGGCTCACGCGTCGTACACGTCGGCCTTGCGCGGCGTCGGGTCCTGCACCGCCGTGCTGAGGGACGCCGACCGCGCCCCGAACTTCTCCGTGTCCACGCCGTTCTCCCGCAGCACCTTGATCGCCGCGGCGTGCACCACGCGCAGCACCGGCGTCGCGGCGCGCAGCGCGTCGTCGGCCATGAAGCGGTGCCGCCAGGGCTGGTCCGCCCAGGCGTGCCGCAGGCCGAACGGCTCGGGCAGGGCTATGGTGCCGCCGAGCCAGTTCAGCAGCGGGGGATACCAGGTGAGCGGGGCGCGCACGGCGAGCCGCACCACCTCGTTCGTGGGGACCAGGGGAAGCTTGACGGTACGGGTCTCCCAGGGCTTGAACGACTTGGTGACCTCCTTCGTCGGCGCCTCCGGCTTGGTGGTGAACAGCGAGTTCACCGGGCCCAGGGCGTGGCCGGTGACCTCGATGCGCAGCGTGGCGTGCAGCACGGTCACCGTGATCATCATGGTGATGACCAGCTGCCCGTCCCACAGGGTCCACTGCACGCCCAGGTAGTGCCGGTCACCGGCGCCGAACTGCTGCTTGTTGCAGATCTCCTGGATGGCGTGCGGCTTGACCTGGTACGCCTCGACGTCCGTGCCCTCCGGACGGGACACCGCCGACGCGTTCTCGCCGACCGGCGTCACGATCCAGTGCCGTATGGACGGGGCGGGGAAGCCGCCGGTGTTCAGCGGGCCGCGCTCCAGCATGCGCAGCTGGTCGTGGATGGACCGGATGACGTCCCAGCTGCGGAAGGGGTGGATCTCCCGGGTGGGGTCGGCCGGGACGAGCTCCTCGGCGAGCTGCCAGCTGCCCCAGCGCGTGCCCATGCCGAGTATGCCCTTGGGGCCGGCGTAGAAGACCGAGTTGGACTGCTGCTCGGCGCTCAGCTTGGCCAGGGACTGGCGCAGCTGCTCGGCCGAGGTCTCGCCGGGATTGCTGGGCACCGCCTCGGGGACCTTGGCGCCGACGCTGCTGCCGGACAGCAGGCCGTCCCAGCGCGCCCGCAGGTCCCTCGCCGTGCGTTCGCAGATCCACTTGGCCCAGAACCAGCCGACGACGGGCATGACGACCGCCGCGCGCCCGTACCAGCCCCAGAAGCCCGAGAAGGGCATGCGGAGCAGGAAGAGCACGGCGAGGGCGCCGACCGCGACGAGCAGGGCGGTGCCCAGGGCGCCGGCCCGCTTGTTGTCCGACTTGGACACGGTGGTGCGGATCTGGAACACCAGCAGCCACACCAGCAGCCCGGGCAGGAACAGCAGGCCGCACACCGCCATGACGGCGGTCAGCCGGTTGTCGCGTTCCCTGCGGATGCGGTTGGCGGCCAGGCAGTGCTCGACGACCACCTGCGGTTCGACGCCGAAGGACTGGATGAGGGGCTTGCGGCCGCCGCTCAGCATGCGGTCCGCGACCGCGCGGGAGAAGGCCTCACCGAGATTGGGACGGAAGATCGTGGCCCACTTGCGCCCCGGTTTGACGGCCGATTGGTGCCACTCGTTGTTCGCCTTGAGTATCTCCTCCACCGGGCTGTCCCGGTAGGCCGCCGACGCGAGGGCGAAGGTGGCCGCCTGCCCCTCGCCGCCCGTGCGCGGCACCTGAGGCCCGAAGAACTCCGCGTAACCGCTCTCAACGGTCATTCCCGCCCCCGATCGCCGCCATCTGTCGCTCTGCGGCCTTCCCGACTTCCTTGCTCCGCACACCTGTTGATCAGGTCATCAGGGTATCGGCAGTCACCGTCGCGCACCGGGGGACGGCCCAAGGCGCCCCTTTACGCGCGGGGCGCCTCCGGCGCGCGACGGCGGACGCGGTGGTCTGGTGGCGCCGGGGGCCGGGGGCCGGGGGCCGGGGTTCCGGGGCGCCGGTCCGGCGACGCCACGCCGGGCCGGCGGTGCCCCGCGGGTGCCGGGCCGGCGGTGCCCCGCGGGTGCCGGGCCGGCGGTGCCCCGCGGGTGCCGGGCCGGCGCACCTCGCTCGGTGCGCCGCCGGGCCCCGCCGCACAGGTCGAAGATCGCGCTAAGAGCCGCCGCGCGCCTCCCCGCGCACCCGTTCCGCGACCTGCGGCGGCATCGGTTCGTGCCGGGCGTAGCGCCGGATGAAGCGGGCGGTGCCGTGGGAGAGGGAGCGCAGATCGACGGCGTACCGGCCGATCTCGATCTCGGGGACCTCGGCCCGTACGAGGGTGCGCCCGCCCGCCACCTGTTCGGTGCCCAGCACCCGGCCGCGCCGCCCGGACAGGTCGCTCATGACGGCGCCCACGTAGTCGTCGCCGACCAGCACGCCCACCTCGGCCACGGGCTCCAGCAGATGGATCTTCGCGCCGGCCGCCGCCTCGCGCAGCGCCAGCGCCCCGGCCGTCTGGAAGGCGGCGTCGGAGGAGTCCACCGAGTGGGCCTTGCCGTCGAGCAGGGTCACGCGCACGTCGACGAGCGGGTGGCCCGCGGCGACGCCCTTGGCGGCCTGCGCCCGCACGCCCTTCTCGACGGACGGGATGAACTGGCGCGGCACCGCCCCGCCGACCACCTTGTCGACGAACTCGATGCCCGAGCCGCCCGGCAGCGGTTCCACCTCGATCTCGCAGATCGCGAACTGCCCGTGCCCGCCGGACTGCTTGACGTGCCGGCCGCGTCCGGCGGACCTGCCGGCGAACGTCTCCCGCAGGGACACCTTGTGCGGGACGACGTCGACCTGGACGCCGTACCGGGTGCGCAGCCGTTCCAGCGCGACGTCCGCGTGGGCCTCGCCCAGGCACCACAGCACGACCTGGTGGGTGTCCTGGTTCTGCTCCAGCCGCATCGTCGGGTCCTCGGCCACCAGGCGGGCCAGCCCCTGGGAGAGCTTGTCCTCGTCGGGTTTGCTGTGTGCCTGGATGGCCACCGGCAGCAGCGGGTCGGGCATCTCCCACGGCTCCATGAGCAGCGGCTCGTCCTTGGCCGACAGCGTGTCGCCGGTCTCCGCGCGGCTCAGCTTCGCGACGCAGGCAAGGTCGCCTGCGACGACGTGCGGCACCGGGTGCTGCTGCTTGCCGAACGGCATGGACAGCGCGCCGATCCGCTCGTCGACGTCGTGGTCCTCGTGGCCGCGGTCGGCCAGGCCGTGCCCGGAGACGTGGACCGTCTGGTCGGCGCGGAGCGTGCCGGAGAAGACGCGGATCAGGGACAGGCGGCCGACGTACGGGTCGGAGGAGGTCTTCACGACCTCGGCGACCAGCGTCTCGCCGGGGTCGCACGGCTTCAGCTCGCGCGGCCTGCCGTCCGGGGTGGTCACGCGGGGTGCCTCGCGCTCCAGCGGCGTCGGGAAGCCGCCGGTGATCAGCTCCAGCAGTTCCACCGTGCCGAGCCCCTGCCGGGCGCCCTCGGCGGCGGGGGCGGCGGCCAGGACGGGGAAGAACGCCCCGCGCGCGACGGCCCGCTCCAGGTCCCGGACCAGCGTCTCGAGGTCGACCTGCTCGCCGCCCAGGTACCGGTCCATGAGGGTCTCGTCCTCGCTCTCGGCGATGATCCCCTCGATCAGCCGGTTGCGGGCCTCCTCGATCAGCGGCAGCTGGTCCTCGCCCGGTTCGGACTCCTTGCGCTCCCCGGTCGAGTAGTCGAACAGCTTCTGCGTCAGCAGCCCGATCAGGCCCGTCACGGGCGCGTGCCCGTCGGGTCCCTGCGGGCCGCGCAGCGGCAGGTACAGCGGCAGGACGGCGTCGGGGTCGTCCGCGCCGAACGCCTCCGCGCAGATGCGGGTCATCTCCTCGAAATCCGCCCGCGCGGCCTCCAGGTGGGTGACGACGATCGCCCGGGGCATGCCGACGGCCGCGCACTCGTCCCACACCATGCGGGTCGGGCCGTCCACGCCGTCCGCGGCCGAGACGACGAACAGGGCCGCGTCCGCCGCGCGCAGACCGGCCCTGAGCTCCCCGACGAAGTCGGCGTACCCGGGGGTGTCGAGAATGTTGATCTTGATGCCGTCCCAGGCGACGGGCACCAGGGAGAGCTGCACCGAGCGGTGCTGGCGGTGCTCGATCTCGTCGTGGTCGGAGACGGTGCCGCCGTCCTCCACGCGGCCCGCCCGGTTCACCGCTCCCGCCGTGAGCGCGAGAGCCTCCACCAGGGTCGTCTTGCCCGCTCCGGAGTGGCCGACCAGCACCACGTTCCGTACGGACGCGGGGTGGTCGGCCGCCACTGCCCTGCCGGCGGCTCCGGGGTGGGTGTGCGCCTTGTCGCCCATAACCTTGCCTCCCGTGCACGGTGAGGTCGCTGGGGCGCGGACACGCGAGGGCCGCGTGCAGGGCGGCTCCGGCGACGCCCGCGGTTCTTCGAGCTTTCCACTCCCGTCACGCCCCGTCCATACGAACGACCCGGACCGGTCGCCCACCGGTGCCGTACCGGGGGTGCGGGTGCCCGGCCGTCGCCCACGCGCGCGCGTGGCTACGATGGGCCAGCCGGTGGCCAGCAAGGGCCACGCGGCCACACCGACCGTCGGGAAGGCCATGCTGAACAAGTACGCGCGTGCATTTTTCACGCGTGTCCTCACACCGTTCGCCGCGTTTCTCATCCGCCGGGGCGTGAGCCCGGACACGGTCACGCTCATCGGCACCGCCGGTGTGGTCGCGGGCGCGCTGGTCTTCTACCCCCGGGGCGAGTTCTTCTGGGGCACGGTCGTGATCACGCTCTTCGTCTTCTCCGACCTCGTCGACGGCAACATGGCGCGCCAGCTCGGCCGCTCCAGCCGCTGGGGCGCCTTCCTGGACTCCACGCTCGACCGGGTCGCCGACGGCGCGATCTTCGGCGGCTTCGCGCTCTGGTACGCCGGGGGCGGCGACGACGACGTGCTGTGCGCGGTGTCGATCTTCTGCCTGGCCAGCGGGCAGGTGGTGTCGTACACCAAGGCGCGCGGCGAGTCGATCGGCCTGCCGGTCGCCGTCAACGGGCTCGTGGAGCGTGCCGAGCGCCTGGTGATCTCGCTGGTCGCGGCGGGGCTCGCGGGTCTGCACGCGTTCGGCGTGCCGGGCATCCAGTACCTGCTGCCCGTCGCCCTGTGGATCGTCGCCGCCGGCAGCCTCGTCACGCTGGTCCAGCGGGTCGTCACGGTCCGCCGCGAGTCCGCCGAGGCGGAGGCCGCGGCCGCCGCGCAGCAGGAGAACCAGGGCAGCGAGGCGGCGAAGTGAAACCTCAGGAGCGGCTGACGGACGCGCTGTACGGCCTCGGCTGGAGCACGGTCAAGAAGCTCCCCGAGCCGGTCGCCGCGCGCCTGGGCCGCACCATCGCCGACCTCGCCTGGAAGCAGCGCGGCACGGGCGTGAGACGGCTGGAGAGCAACTACGCGCGCGTGGTGCCCGGCGCGAGCCCCGAGCAGCTCGCCGCGCTCTCGCGCGCGGGCATGCGCTCGTACCTGCGCTACTGGATGGAGTCCTTCCGGCTGCCCGTCTGGAGCGCCGAGCGCATCAAGGCGGGCTTCGCGCCGAAGGACGTGCACCACCTCACCGACGCCCTGGCCGAGGGGCGGGGCGTCGTCCTCGCCCTGCCGCACCTGGCCAACTGGGACCTCGCCGGAGCCTGGGTCACCACCGAGCTGGGCATCCCCTTCACCACCGTCGCCGAGCGGCTGAAGCCGGAGACGCTGTACGACCGGTTCGTCGCCTACCGCGAGGGCCTCGGCATGGAGGTCCTGCCGCACACCGGCGGCACCGCCTTCGGCGCGCTGGCCCGGCGGCTGCGCGGCGGCGGCCTGGTCTGCCTGGTGGCCGACCGCGACCTGTCCGCCTCCGGCGTGGAGGTGGAGTTCTTCGGCGAGACGGCCCGGATGCCCGCGGGGCCCGCGCTGCTCGCCCAGCAGACCGGGGCGGCGCTGCTCCCGGTCACCCTCTGGTACGACGACTCGCCCGTCATGCGGGGCCGCGTCCATCCGCCGGTCGAGGTGCCCGGATCGGGTACGCGGCGGGAGAAGACGTCCGTCATGACACAGGCGCTGGCCGACGCCTTCGCCACGGGGATCGCCGGGCATCCGCAGGACTGGCACATGCTGCAGCGCCTGTGGCTCGCGGACCTCGATCCCGCCGGGGCACCGGGGAAGGGCGCGTCGTGAGGATCGGCATCGTCTGCCCGTACTCCTGGGACGTGCCCGGAGGCGTCCAGTTCCACATCCGCGACCTCGCCGAGTACTTCATCCGCCTCGGCCACGAGGTCTCCGTCCTCGCCCCCGCCGACGACGACACCCCGCTGCCGCCGTACGTGGTCTCGGCCGGGCGCGCGGTGCCGGTGCCGTACAACGGCTCGGTGGCCCGGCTGAACTTCGGCTTCCTGTCGGCGGCCCGGGTGCGGCGCTGGCTGCACGACGGCGCCTTCGACGTCATCCACATCCACGAGCCGACCTCGCCGTCGCTGGGCCTGCTGACCTGCTGGGCCGCGCAGGGCCCGATCGTGGCGACCTTCCACACCTCCAACCCGCGCTCCCGCGCGATGATCGCCGCCTACGCGATCCTCCAGGCGGCGCTGGAGAAGATCAGCGCCCGCATCGCCGTGAGCGAGTACGCCCGCCGCACCCTCGTCGAGCACCTCGGCGGCGACGCGGTGGTGATCCCCAACGGCGTCGACGTCGACTTCTTCGCCAAGGCCGAGCCCAAGCCCGAGTGGCAGGGCGACACGATCGGCTTCATAGGCCGCATCGACGAGCCCCGCAAGGGCCTGCCCGTGCTGATGCGGGCCCTGCCGAAGATCCTCGCCGCCCGCCCGCAGACCCGGCTGCTGGTCGCCGGACGCGGGGACGAGGAGGAGGCCGTGGCAAGCCTGCCGAAGGAGCTGCGCCCGCGCGTGGAGTTCCTCGGCATGATCAGCGACGAGGACAAGGCCCGCCTGCTGCGCAGCATCGACCTGTACGTGGCCCCCAACACCGGCGGCGAGAGCTTCGGGATCATCCTGGTGGAGGCCATGTCCGCGGGCGCTCCCGTCCTCGCCTCCGACCTGGACGCCTTCGCCCAGGTCCTGGACCGGGGAGCGGCGGGCGAGCTGTTCCCCAACGAGGACGCCGACGCGCTGGCCGAGGCGGCCCTGCGGCTGCTGGAGGACCCGGTGCGGCGGGCCGAGCTGCGCGCGCGGGGCAGCGCCCACGTCCGGCGGTTCGACTGGTCGACCGTCGGCGCGGACATCCTGTCCGTGTACGAGACGGTGACGGCCGGCGCGGCGGCGGTGGCGACGGACGACCGGGCGACGGGGCTGCGGGCGCGGTTCGGCCTGGCGCGGGAGTGAGCCGAGGGGCCGTTCCGGCGGGACCGAGGTTTCCGGGTCGTCCGGCACCCGAGGACGGGGCCGTCGGGGCCGAAGCCGGGTCCGGGGGCGGCAATCCCCGGTGCCGGTCGTCTTGAGGGGCCTGGGTTCGTTTGGTGCCGGTCGTCCCGGGGGTTCTGGGCTCGTCCGGCGACGGTCGTCCCGAGGGGCCCGGGCTCGTCCCGCGACGGCCGCACCAGGGCCCCGCCGCCCCGGCGGAGCGCCCCGGTAGCCTTGCCGCCCGTGACCGCAACCCTGATCTGGACCTTCGTCGTCCTCGTCGCGATCGGCCTGTACCTGAGCTGGACGGCGGGCCGGCTGGACCGGCTGCACGCCCGGATCGACGCCGCCCGCGCCGCCCTCGACGCGCAGCTGCTGCGCCGGGCCTCCGTGGCCCAGGAGCTGGCCACCTCCGGGGTGCTCGACCCCGCCGCCTCGATCGTCCTGTACGAGGCCGCGCACGCGGCACGGCAGGCCGAGGAGGAGCAGCGGGAGGTCGCCGAGAGCGAGCTCAGCCAGGCCCTGCGGGCCGTGTTCGCCGACCTCCCGCAGGTGGAGGGCCTGCGCGAGGCGCCCGGGGGAGAGGAGGCGGCCCGCGAGCTGGCCGAGGCGGTACGGCGCGTGCCGATGGCGCGGCGCTTCCACAACGACGCCGTGGGGGCCGCCCGCAGGCTGCGCGAGCACCGCAAGGTGCGCTGGTTCCGGCTGGCCGGACACGCTCCCTTCCCGCTGGCCTTCGAGATGGACGACGAACCGCCGGCGGCCCTGGTGGACCGGGTGGCCTGATCACTTTCCACGGACGAGGCGTTCGCAGCCGCGGCTCCCGCAGGCACGGCTTTCCGCGGGGGCGACGCAAAAGGAGCCACCGGCTTCGCATTGGCCCTTGCTGTGGCCTGGTCCCCTCGCGTTTCCTCGGTGGTGCAGAAACCCTCTTCACTTCAGCGAGGTCATCCGTGTCCACCACGACCCCCAACTCCGCCCAGACCCCCGAGACCGGCACCGCACGCGTGAAGCGCGGCATGGCCGAGCAGCTCAAGGGCGGCGTGATCATGGACGTCGTCACGCCGGAGCAGGCGAAGATCGCCGAGGACGCGGGCGCCGTCGCCGTCATGGCCCTGGAGCGGGTCCCGGCCGACATCCGCAAGGACGGCGGTGTGGCCCGCATGTCCGACCCGGACATGATCGAGGGCATCATCGACGCGGTGTCGATCCCCGTGATGGCCAAGTCCCGCATCGGCCACTTCGTCGAGGCCCAGGTCCTGCAGTCCCTCGGCGTCGACTACATCGACGAGTCCGAGGTCCTCACCCCGGCCGACGAGGTCAACCACTCCGACAAGTGGGCCTTCACCACCCCCTTCGTCTGCGGCGCCACCAACCTCGGCGAGGCCCTGCGCCGCATCGCCGAGGGCGCGGCCATGATCCGCTCCAAGGGCGAGGCCGGCACCGGCAACGTCGTCGAGGCCGTGCGCCACCTGCGCCAGATCAAGAACGAGATCGCCCGCCTGCGCGGCTACGACAACAACGAGCTGTACGCCGCCGCCAAGGAGCTGCGCGCCCCGTACGAGCTGGTCAAGGAGGTCGCCGAGCTCGGCAAGCTCCCCGTGGTGCTCTTCTCCGCGGGCGGCGTGGCCACCCCGGCCGACGCCGCGCTGATGCGCCAGCTCGGCGCCGAGGGCGTCTTCGTCGGCTCCGGCATCTTCAAGTCCGGTGACCCGGCCAAGCGCGCCGCCGCCATCGTGAAGGCGACCACCTTCTACGACGACCCGAAGATCATCGCCGACGCCTCCCGCAACCTCGGCGAGGCCATGGTCGGCATCAACTGCGACACCCTGCCCGAGACCGAGCGCTACGCCAACCGCGGCTGGTAATCACCCATGTCCCACGAAGCCCCTGTCATCGGCGTCCTGGCCCTCCAGGGCGACGTACGGGAGCACCTCGTCGCCCTGGCCGCGGCCGACGCCGTGGCCAGGCCGGTGCGGCGCCCCGAAGAGCTCGCCGGGGTCGACGGCCTCGTCCTGCCCGGCGGCGAGTCCACCACCATCTCCAAGCTGGCCGTCCTCTTCGGCGTGATGGAGCCCCTCCGCGCGCGCGTGCGTGACGGCATGCCCGTCTACGGCACCTGCGCCGGCATGATCCTGCTCGCCGACAAGATCCTCGACCCGCGCGCGGGCCAGGAGACCGTCGGCGGCATCGACATGATCGTGCGGCGCAACGCCTTCGGCCGGCAGAACGAGTCCTTCGAGGCCGCGGTCGACGTCAAGGGCGTCGAGGGCGATCCTGTAGAGGGCGTCTTCATCCGGGCTCCGTGGGTCGAGTCCGTCGGCGCCGGGGCCGAGGTGCTCGCCGAGCACGACGGCCACATCGTCGCCGTCCGCCAGGGAAACGCGCTCGCCACGTCCTTCCACCCGGAGCTGACCGGCGACCACCGCGTGCACTCCCTGTTCGTCGACATGGTGCGCGCCGACCGCGCGGCGGAGTCCTTGTAGGATCTCCGGGGATGTCTCCCAGGCTCGACGCTGGGGGAGTTCGTACAGAGACGGGTAACGCGAAGGAGACAGGCAGATGTCCGGCCACTCTAAATGGGCCACGACGAAGCACAAGAAGGCCGTCATCGATGCCAAGCGCGGCAAGCTCTTCGCGAAGCTGATCAAGAACATCGAGGTCGCGGCCCGCATGGGCGGCCCCGACCCCGACGGCAACCCGACGCTGTACGACGCCATCCAGAAGGCGAAGAAGAGCTCGGTCCCGAACAAGAACATCGACTCCGCCGTCAAGCGCGGCGCGGGCCTGGAGGCCGGCGGCGCCGACTACGAGACGATCATGTACGAGGGCTACGGCCCGAACGGCGTCGCGGTGCTCATCGAGTGCCTCACCGACAACCGCAACCGTGCCGCCTCCGAGGTCCGCGTCGCCATGACCCGCAACGGCGGCTCCATGGCCGACCCGGGCTCGGTGTCGTACCTGTTCAACCGCAAGGGCGTGGTGATCGTCCCCAAGGGCGAGCTGACCGAGGACGACGTCCTCGCCGCCGTCCTGGACGCGGGCGCCGAGGAGGTCAACGACCTCGGCGAGACCTTCGAGGTCATCAGCGAGCCGACCGACCTGGTCGCGGTCCGCACCGCCCTGCAGGACGCCGGCATCGACTACGAGTCCGCCGACGCCAACTTCGTCCCGACCATGCAGGTCGAGCTGGACGAGGAGGGCGCCAAGAAGATCTTCAAGCTGATCGACGCGCTGGAGGACAGCGACGACGTGCAGAACGTCTTCGCCAACTTCGACGTCAGCGACGAGATCATGGAGAAGGTCGACGCCTGAGCCGACGACCGCCGCGACGGGCCGACGGGACACCCCCCGTCGGCCCGTCGCTTTGCGGGCGTTGTCGGTGGCACCCGATAGCCTGCAGGAACAGGCGATCGAAGGGAGGGGCGCGTGCGCGTACTGGGGGTGGACCCCGGGCTGACCCGCTGCGGGGTCGGCGTCGTCGAGGGCGTCGCGGGCCGGCCGCTCACCATGCTGGGCGTCGGCGTCGTGCGCACGCCCGCGGACGCGGACCTCGGCCACCGCCTCGTCGCCATAGAGCAGGGCATCGAGGAGTGGCTCGACGCGTACCGGCCGGAATTCGTCGCCGTGGAGCGCGTCTTCAGCCAGCACAACGTCCGCACGGTCATGGGCACCGCCCAGGCCAGCGCCGTCGCCCTGCTGTGCGCCTCCCGCCGCGGCATCCCCGTCGCCCTGCACACCCCCAGCGAGGTCAAGGCCGCCGTCACCGGCTCCGGGCGGGCCGACAAGGCCCAGGTCGGCGCCATGGTCACCCGTCTGCTGCGGCTCGCCGCGCCCCCGAAGCCCGCCGACGCCGCCGACGCCCTCGCGCTCGCCATCTGCCACATCTGGCGGGCCCCCGCCCAGAACCGGCTCCAGCAGGCCGTCGCCCGGCACACGGCCAAGGGCCCGGGGGTCTCCCGGGCCCCGCAGACCCCCTCCGCAACACGAGCCCCGGCAGCCCCGGCAGCATCGCAAGCCCCGCAAGCATCGAAAGGCCGTACGACATGATCGCCTTCGTCAGCGGCACGGTCGCCGCACTCGCCCCCGACGCCGCGGTGATCGAGGTCGGCGGCGTCGGCATGGCCCTCCAGTGCACGCCGAACACGCTCTCCGCCCTCCGGGTCGGCCGGCCCGCCAAGCTCGCCACCTCCCTCGTCGTACGGGAGGACTCCCTCACCCTGTACGGCTTCGCCGACGACGACGAGCGCCAGGTCTTCGAGCTGCTCCAGACCGCCAGCGGCGTCGGTCCCCGCCTCGCCCAGGCCATGCTGGCCGTCCACACCCCGGACGCCCTGCGCCGCGCCGTCGCCACCGGCGACGAGAAGGCGCTCACCGCCGTGCCCGGCATCGGCAAGAAGGGCGCCCAGAAGCTGCTGCTGGAGCTGAAGGACCGCCTGGGCGAGCCCGTCGGCGCCCCCGCCGTCGGCACCCCGGTCACCTCCGGCTGGCGCGACCAGCTGCACGCCGCCCTCATCGGCCTCGGGTACGCCACCCGCGAGGCCGACGAGGCCGTGGCCGCCGTGGCCCCGCAGGCCGAGGCCGCCGGGGGCACGCCCCAGGTGGGCCGGCTGCTGAAGGCGGCCCTGCAGACGCTCAACCGCGCCCGATAGCCGTACCGAGACCCCGAGGCATACGCAATGAACTGGGACGACACGACGGACACCGCCGCCGAGCGGCTGGTGGGCCCTGTCGCCGACCGCGAGGACCAGGCCGTCGAGGCCGCCCTGCGCCCCAAGGACCTGGACGAGTTCATCGGCCAGGAGAAGGTCCGCGAACAGCTCGACCTCGTCCTGCGCGCCGCACGCGCGCGCGGTGCCACCGCCGACCACGTGCTGCTCTCCGGCGCCCCCGGCCTCGGCAAGACCACCCTGTCCATGATCATCGCGGCCGAGATGGGTGCCCCCATCCGCATCACCTCCGGCCCCGCCATCCAGCACGCCGGCGACCTCGCCGCGATCCTGTCCTCCCTCCAGGAGGGCGAGGTCCTCTTCCTCGACGAGATCCACCGCATGTCCCGGCCCGCCGAGGAGATGCTGTACATGGCGATGGAGGACTTCCGCGTCGACGTCATCGTCGGCAAGGGCCCGGGCGCCACCGCCATCCCCCTCGAACTGCCGCCGTTCACCCTGGTCGGCGCCACCACCCGCGCGGGCCTGCTGCCGCCCCCGCTGCGCGACCGCTTCGGCTTCACCGCCCACATGGAGTTCTACGAGCCCGCCGAGCTGGAGCGGGTGGTCCACCGCTCCGCGAGCCTGCTCGACGTCGAGATCGACCCGGACGGCGCCGCCGAGATCGCCGGCCGCTCCCGCGGCACCCCCCGCATCGCCAACCGCCTGCTGCGCCGCGTCCGCGACTACGCCCAGGTCAAGGCCGACGGTGTGATCACCAAGGAGATCGCGGCGGCGGCCCTCGCGGTCTACGAGGTCGACGCGCGCGGCCTCGACCGCCTGGACCGCGCCGTGCTCCAGGCCCTGCTCAAGCTGTTCGGCGGCGGCCCGGTCGGCCTGTCGACCCTCGCCGTCGCGGTGGGGGAGGAGCGGGAGACCGTCGAGGAAGTGGCCGAACCCTTCCTCGTCCGGGAGGGCCTGCTGGCCCGCACCCCCCGCGGCCGGATCGCCACCCCGGCGGCGTGGGCGCATCTCGGCCTCACCCCGCCCGGCCCGCAGACCGGGGGCCCCGGGGGAACCGGAGGAAACGGACAACAGGACCTGTTCGGGACGTGAGGGCCGGGCAGGGCGACACGAGGACGCGGGCAGGACACCGCGAGGACGTCGTGAACGCGCCATGACGGCGCCGCGACGGCGAGCGCTTCGGCCGCAGCAGGAACTCCGGTGTCATGCTGAGCGTTGTTCCCTGCGCGCGGACTCGCTTAGACTCCGCCGATGCCGCCTCTGTCGGCAGCACACATACCCCCAACCATCAGGCCGCCCACCATCGCGGTCGTGTGAAGGAAGTACCGACCCGTGAGTCTCGTGACCCTCCTCCCGTTCATCGTGCTCATCGGGGCCATGTTCCTGATGACCCGGTCGGCCAAGAAGAAGCAGCAGCAGGCCATCGAGATGCGGAACCAGATGCAGCCCGGTTCCGGCGTCCGCACCATCGGGGGCATGTACGCCACGGTCAAGGAGGTCAACGAGGACACCGTCCTCCTCGACGCCGGCCCCGGCGTCGAGCTGCTCTTCGCCAAGAACTCGATCGGCGCCGTCCTGTCGGACGACGAGTACAACCGCATCGTCCACGGCATCGAGCACGACCTGAAGACCGATGCCGACATCGTCCCGGACGACGCTTCCTCCCTCACCGAGCCCGACGCCTCCGACGCCTCCGACGACAAGCCCGTCGACCTCGGCAAGAAGGACGCGGACGACGAGCCCGCCGAGGTGAAGACGGACGACGAGCCGAAGAAGACCGACGGCGACACCGAGGCGAAGTAACGGTGCCCCGGGGCGCGCGGACGTCGACCGCGCGCCCTCGGGCATGCACGGCTTCCACGGGATCCCGACACCATGCCATGGCCGCCCGCACACCGACCCGGCGTGCGGCGGCCCGAGAGGGAGTACGAGAAGGTGCCAGCACCTAGAAAGGGCCGGAGCGCGAGCGCCCAGAGCAAGCCGGGACGCTCGCTGGCCCTGATCCTGATCGCCATCGTGGCGCTCACCGGCGGTATGTTCGCCTCCGGGCACACCACTCCGCGTCTCGGCATCGACCTGGCCGGCGGTACGAGCATCACGCTCCGGGCGGTCCCCGAGGCCGGCCAGGAGTCCGCGATCAACAAGACCAACATGGACACCGCGGTCTCCATCATGGAGCGCCGTGTCAACGGTCTTGGCGTCTCGGAGGCCGAGGTCCAGACGCAGGGCGAAGACAACATCATCGTCAACATCCCCAAGGGCACGAACTCCGAGCAGGCCCGGGAACAGGTCGGCACCACCGCCAAGCTCTACTTCCGCCCGGTCCTCGCCACCGAGCTCTCCGGCCCCGCCCCGACGGCCAGCCCTTCGCCGAGCGCCTCCGAGAGCGCCGGGGACAAGGCGACGGACACGTCGGACAAGCCGGGCAAGGAGACGGCGACCTCGTCGCCGTCCGCCCCGGCCAGTCCCTCGGCGAGCCCCACCACCCAGGGCCGCGCGGTCACCGACGCCCTGAAGGCCGACCCGACCCCGTCCGGCAGCGGCTCCGCGAGCGCCGCCTCGTCCCCGTCCGGCAGCGCCTCCCCGTCCCCGAGCGGCAGCGCCTCCGGTGACGCGGACAGCAAGCTCCAGGCCGCGTACGCCGCCCTCGACTGCACCGACCCCGAGGCCCGCGCCAAGGCCGGCGACGGCTCCAAGCCGACCGACTCCATCGTGGCCTGCGGCAACTCGCAGGGCCAGTGGCAGAAGTACCTCCTCGGCCCCGCCGAGGTCGACGGCACGGACGTCGACAAGGCCCAGGCCGTCTTCAACACGCAGACCGCCGCCGGCTGGACCGTGACGATGGAGTTCACGGGCGACGGCACCAAGAAGTTCGCGAGCATCACCGGCAAGCTGGCGCAGAACCAGTCCCCGCAGAACCAGTTCGCCATCGTCCTGGACAACGACGTCGTCTCCAGCCCCTACGTCAACGAGGCGCTGACCGGCGGCAACGCCGAGATCTCGGGCAGCTTCACCCAGGAAGAGGCCCAGAGCCTGGCCAACATGCTGTCCTACGGCGCCCTGCCGCTGACCTTCAAGGAGGACAGCGTCACCACCGTCACCGCCGCCCTCGGCGGGGACCAGCTGCGGGCCGGCCTGATCGCGGGCGCCATCGGCCTCGCCCTCGTCGTGCTCTACCTGCTGGTCTACTACCGCGGCCTGTCCTTCATCGCCGTCGCCTCGCTGCTGGTCTCCGCGGCCCTCACCTACGTGATCATGTCGCTGCTCGGCCCGGCCATCGGCTTCGCGCTGAACCTCCCGGCCGTCTGCGGCGCCATCGTCGCCATCGGCATCACCGCGGACTCGTTCATCGTGTACTTCGAACGCGTCCGCGACGAGATCCGCGAGGGCCGCTCGCTGCGCCCCGCCGTCGAGCGGGCCTGGCCGCGCGCCCGGCGCACCATCCTGGTCTCCGACTTCGTGTCGTTCCTCGCCGCCGCGGTCCTCTTCATCGTCACCGTCGGCAAGGTGCAGGGCTTCGCGTTCACGCTCGGCCTGACCACCCTCCTCGACGTCGTGGTGGTGTTCCTCTTCACCAAGCCGCTGCTGACGCTGATGGCCCGCCGGAAGTTCTTCGCGAGCGGCCACAAGTGGTCCGGCCTCGATCCGAAGAGCCTCGGCGCCAAGCCGCCGCTGCGCCGCACCCGCCGTCCCGCCCGCCCGGCCGCCGGCCCCGTCGACCCGAAGGAGGCGTGAGAGATGTCGAAGCTCGGCAACCTCGGCGCCCGGCTCCACCGTGGCGAGATCGGCTACGACTTCGTCAAGAACCGCAAGATCTGGTACGGCATCTCGATCCTGATCACCATCACGGCCATCGTCGGCCTGACGGTGCGCGGCCTGAACATGGGCATCGAGTTCCAGGGCGGCGCCGTCTTCACCACGCCGAAGAACACCGGCGTCTCCGTGGCGCAGGCGGAGGAGCACGCGGAGGAGGCGTCCGGCCACGACGCCATCGTCCAGAAGCTCGGCGACGGCAGCCTGCGCATCCAGGTCGCGGGCATCGACACCGACAAGTCGGACCAGATCAAGAAAGACCTCGCCGCGGACCTGAAGGTCGACGCGGAGGAGATCAACGCCGACCTGGTCGGTCCCAGCTGGGGCGACCAGATCGCCAACAAGGCCTGGCAGGGCCTCGGGATCTTCCTGATCCTCGTGGTGATCTACCTGGCGATCGCGTTCGAGTGGCGCATGGCGCTCGCCGCGTTCGTCGCGCTGATCCACGACATCACCATCACCGTCGGCATCTACGCCCTCGTCGGCTTCGAGGTCACGCCGGGCACGGTGATCGGTCTGCTGACCATCCTCGGTTACTCGCTCTACGACACGGTCGTCGTCTTCGACAGCCTCAAGGAGCAGACGAAGGACATCGGCAAGCAGACCCGCTGGACCTACAGCGACATCGCCAACCGCTCGATCAACAGCACCCTGGTCCGGTCCGTCAACACCACGGTGGTCGCGCTGCTGCCGGTCGCGGGCCTGCTGTTCATCGGCGGCGGTGTCCTCGGCGCCGGCATGCTCAACGACATCTCGCTGTCGCTGTTCGTGGGCCTCGCGGCCGGCGCGTACTCCTCGATCTTCATCGCCACGCCGCTCGTCGCCGACCTCAAGGAGCGCGAGCCGCAGATGAAGGCCCTCAAGAAGCGCGTCCTGGCCAAGCGGGCCCAGGCCGCGGCCAAGGGCGAGCCCACCGAGGCCGACCTCGCCGAAGAAGCCTTCGACGAAGAGGCCGAGGACATCGAGGACGCCGAGGACGCGGCCCCCGCCGTCGTCGGCCCCCGCAACCAGCCCGCGTCCCGCAACCGGGGCCGCGGCCGTCCTTCGGGGAAGCGCCGATGACCGACCTCACCGACGTCAGGGCACTCCTGCTCAGCCGCATCCGCGACGTGGCCGACTACCCGGAGCCGGGCGTGATGTTCAAGGACATCACCCCGCTCCTGGCCGACCCGGCGGCGTTCACCGCGCTCACCGACGCGCTGGCGGCGATCGCCGAGCGGCACGGCGCCACCAAGATCGTCGGCCTGGAGGCGCGCGGTTTCATCCTCGGCGCCCCGGTCGCGGTCCGCGCGGGCCTCGGCTTCATCCCCGTCCGCAAGGCCGGCAAGCTCCCCGGTGCCACGCTCCGGCAGGCGTACGACCTGGAGTACGGCTCCGCCGAGATCGAGGTGCACGCCGAGGACCTGACCGCCGGGGACCGCGTCCTCGTGGTCGACGACGTCCTCGCCACCGGCGGCACCGCCGAGGCGTCCCTGCGGCTGATCCGCCGGGCGGGAGCCGAGGTCGCGGGCGTCGCCGTCCTGATGGAGCTGGGCTTCCTCGGCGGGCGGGCCCGCCTGGAGCCGGCGCTGGACGGCGCCCCGCTGGAGGCACTGCTCACGGTCTGACCGCGCTCACCGCACGCACGAGGCGGGCCCCGGAGGAATCCGGCGCCCGCCTCGTGCGTTTCTCCCGTAAGCGATCCTCACACCGGCCGGCAGGCGATCCCGGGGCCCAGGATCGCTACCATGGGTTGTCCGGAGCCTGACCGGGGGACCCGGACCGCGCACGAGGAGTCCTCTTGCCAGACGAGGCCCAGCACCTGACCGCCGCCAAGCCCGAGCCCGCCTCGGCGCCCGCGGCGAAACCCGCGCCGAGCGAGCCGCACGCGAAGAACGACACCCGCGGGCCGATCCGGCACGCCCAGCCGGCACCCGTCGACAAGCCCGCCGGGCAGCCCCGCCCCAAGCCCGCGCCCCCCGAGCGCCCGCAGAACGCGCCCGTCGTCCGCACCCCCGCGGGCCCGCCCGCCCGCTCCGGCTCCTCCAACCGCGTCCGCGCCCGCCTCGCCCGCCTCGGCGTCCAGCGCGCCAACCCCTACAACCCGGTGCTGGAGCCGCTGCTGCGGATAGTCCGCAGCAACGACCCCAAGATCGAGACGTCGACGCTCCGCCAGATCGAGCGCGCCTACCAGGTCGCCGAGCGCTGGCACCGCGGCCAGAAGCGCAAGAGCGGCGACCCGTACATCACGCACCCCCTCGCCGTCACCACCATCCTCGCCGAGCTCGGCATGGACCCGGCCACGCTGATGGCCGGCCTGCTGCACGACACGGTCGAGGACACCGAGTACGGCCTGGAGGACCTGCGCCGCGACTTCGGCGACGTCGTCGCCCTGCTCGTCGACGGCGTCACCAAGCTGGACAAGGTCAAGTTCGGCGAGGCCGCCCAGGCCGAGACCGTGCGCAAGATGGTCGTCGCCATGGCCAAGGACCCCCGCGTCCTGGTCATCAAGCTCGCCGACCGCCTGCACAACATGCGCACCATGCGCTACCTCAAGCGCGAGAAGCAGGAGAAGAAGGCGCGCGAGACCCTGGAGATCTACGCGCCGCTCGCCCACCGGCTGGGCATGAACACCATCAAGTGGGAGCTGGAGGACCTCGCCTTCGCGATCCTCTACCCCAAGATGTACGACGAGATCGTCCGGCTGGTCGCCGAGCGCGCCCCCAAGCGCGACGAGTACCTCGCCATCGTCACCGACGAGGTCCAGCAGGACCTGCGGGCGGCCCGCATCAAGGCGACCGTCACCGGCCGCCCCAAGCACTACTACAGCGTCTACCAGAAGATGATCGTCCGCGGCCGTGACTTCGCGGAGATCTACGACCTGGTGGGCATCCGCGTCCTCGTGGACACCGTCCGCGACTGCTACGCGGCCCTCGGCACGGTGCACGCGCGATGGAACCCGGTCCCCGGCCGGTTCAAGGACTACATCGCGATGCCCAAGTTCAACATGTACCAGTCGCTGCACACGACGGTCATCGGCCCCGGCGGCAAGCCGGTCGAGCTGCAGATCCGCACGTTCGACATGCACCGCCGCGCCGAGTACGGCATCGCCGCGCACTGGAAGTACAAGCAGGAGGCCGTCGCCGGAGCTTCCAAGATCCGTACCGACGCGCCTAAGACGTCCGGTAAGGACAAGGACGCCATCAACGACATGGCGTGGCTGCGGCAGCTCCTGGACTGGCAGAAGGAGACCGAGGACCCCAGCGAGTTCCTGGAGTCGCTGCGCTTCGACCTCTCCCGCAACGAGGTCTTCGTCTTCACCCCCAAGGGCGACGTCATCGCGCTCCCGGCCGGGGCGACCCCGGTCGACTTCGCGTACGCCGTCCACACCGAGGTCGGCCACCGCACCATAGGAGCGCGCGTCAACGGCCGCCTCGTCCCGCTGGAGTCCACGCTGGACAACGGCGACCTGGTGGAGGTCTTCACCTCCAAGGCGCCCGGCGCGGGCCCCTCCCGGGACTGGCTCGGCTTCGTGAAGTCGCCGCGCGCCCGCAACAAGATCCGGGCGTGGTTCTCCAAGGAGCGCCGCGACGAGGCGATCGAGCAGGGCAAGGACGCCATCGTCCGCGCCATGCGCAAGCAGAACCTGCCGATCCAGCGCATCCTCACCGGCGACTCCCTGGTGACGCTCGCCCACGAGATGCGCTACGCGGACATCTCCGCGCTGTACGCGGCGATCGGCGAGGGCCACGTCTCCGCGCAGAACATCGTGCAGAAACTGGTCCAGGCGCTCGGCGGCGAGGAGGCCGCCACCGAGGAGATCGACGAGGCGGTCCCGCCCTCCCGCGGCCGCGGCCGCAAACGCCGCACCAGCTCCGACCCGGGCGTCGTCGTCAAGGGCGTCGAGGACGTGTGGGTCAAGCTCGCCCGCTGCTGCACGCCCGTGCCCGGCGACCCGATCATCGGCTTCGTCACGCGCGGCAGCGGCGTATCGGTTCACCGCAGCGACTGCGTGAACGTCGAGTCGCTCTCCCGCGAGCCGGAGCGCATCCTCGACGTCGAGTGGGCGCCCACCCAGTCGTCGGTCTTCCTGGTCGCCATCCAGGTCGAGGCCCTGGACCGCTCCCGGCTGCTGTCGGACGTCACGCGCGTGCTGTCCGACCAGCACGTCAACATCCTCTCCGCGGCCGTCCAGACCTCCCGCGACCGCGTCGCCACCTCCCGCTTCACCTTCGAGATGGGCGACCCCAAGCACCTCGGGCACGTCCTCAAGGCGGTCCGGGGCGTGGAGGGCGTCTACGACGTGTACCGGGTGACGTCGGCGCGCAGGCCGTCGTAGGAGCGGAAAGCGGCAGCGGGAAGGCCCCCGTACCGAGCGGTACGGGGGCCTTCCCGCGTCAGCGGGCGGGGCCGGGTCAGCCGCCGAACTCCTGCAGACCCTTCAACGCCTGGTCCAGCAGCGCCTGACGGCCCTCCAGCTCCTTCTGGAGCTTGTCGGCCTTGGCGTCGTTGCCCTGGGCACGCGCCTGCTCGATCTGGCGCTGGAGCTTGTCCACGGCGGCCTGGAGCTGTCCGGTCAGCCCTTCGGCACGCGCGCGTGCCTCCGGGTTGGTCCGGCGCCACTCGGCCTCCTCGGCCTCCTGGATGGCCCGCTCCACCGTGTGCATCCGGCCCTCGACCTTCGGCCGGGCGTCGCGCGGCACATGGCCGATCGCCTCCCAGCGCTCGTTGATCGAACGGAACGCGGCCCGCGCCGCCTTCAGGTCCGTGATCGGCAGGAGCTTCTCGGCCTCCTCGGCCAGCTCCTCCTTGAGCTTGAGGTTCTCCGCCTGCTCGGCGTCACGCTCGGCGAACACCGAGCTGCGGGCGGCGAAGAAGACGTCCTGGGCGCCGCGGAAGCGGTTCCACAGGTCCTCCTCGTGCTCGCGCTGGGCGCGGCCCGCGGCCTTCCACTCGGCCATCAGCTCGCGGTAGCGCGCGGCCGTCGGACCCCAGTCCGTCGAGCCCGACAGCGCCTCCGCCTCGGCCACCAGCCGCTCCTTGATCCGGCGGGCGTCCTCACGCTGCGCGTCCAGCTGCGCGAAGTGCTGCTTGCGCCGCTTGGAGAACGCCGACCGGGCATGCGAGAAGCGGTGCCACAGCTCGTCGTCGGACTTGCGGTCCAGCCGCGGCAGCCCCTTCCAGGTGTCCACCAGGGCGCGCAGCCGCTCACCGGCCGCCCGCCACTGGTCGGACTGCGCCAGCTCCTCCGCCTCGGCGACCAGCGCCTCCTTGGCGTGACGGGCCTCGTCGGCCTGCCGCGCCCGCTGCGCCTTGCGCTGCTCGCGGCGCGCCTCCACCAGCTCCACGAGCTTGTCCAGCCGCGCCCGCAGCGCGTCCAGGTCGCCGACGGCGTGGTGCGCGTCCACCTGCTCCCGCAGGTGCTCGATGGCGGCCAGGGCGTCCTTCGCCGACAGGTCGGTGGTCTTCACTCGCTTCTCGAGGAGGCCGATCTCGACAACCAGGCCCTCGTACTTGCGCTCGAAGTAGGCCAGCGCCTCGTCAGGAGAGCCGGCCTGCCAGGAACCGACGACCTTCTCGCCGTCGGCCGTACGCACGTACACGGTCCCCGTCTCGTCGACGCGGCCCCACGGGTCGCTGCTCACAGCGCCTCCTCCACATGATGCCTGCTGAGGGGCTGAGACCCCCGGGCATCGTCCACAGTTTCGTCACGGCCAACATAGGCGACCGGCGGGTGGCCTGTCCGCATCCCGCGCGACCGAAATTCCGCAGATGGCGGTCAGGATTTGGTGACCGTCGCCTTGTCGATGACGACGGTCGCGTTCGGCGCGGTGTTGCCCGTCTGGGGGTCGGGCGCCTGCGCTCCGGCGGAGGCGATCTTCTTGAGGACCTTCATGCCCGCCTCGGACACCGTACCGAACGGCGTGTAGTCGGGCGGCAGCTGACTGTCCTGGTAGACCAGGAAGAACTGGCTGCCCCCGGTGTCGCGCCCCTGCTGCGTCTGCGCGTTGTACTGGTTGGCCATCGCCACCGTGCCCGCCGGGTACACCCCGCCCTCGAGGCTCTTGTCCTTGAGGTTCTCGTCCGGGATCGTGTAGCCGGGGCCGCCCGCCCCGGTGCCCTGCGGGTCGCCGCACTGCAGGACGTAGATGCTCTGGTCGGTGAGCCGGTGGCACTTGGTGTGGTCGAAGTAGCCCTTGCCGGCGAGGAAGTGGAACGAGTTGACCGTGCGCGGTGCCGCCGACGCCTTCAGGTCGATGTCTATCGTCCCGCAGGTCGTGTCGAGCCTCATCGTGTACTTCGCCGACTTGTCGATGGTCATGGCCGGCTCCTTCTTCCAGGTCGCCGTCTTGACCTCGCCCGCGGCCGGCTTCCCGCACGGGTCCGGGGCCTTGCTGGTCGCGCTCGGGGTGACCTCGGCGTTCGCGTTGGCCTTGTCGTCGCCGTCGTCCTTGAAGGCGCCGCTCGCGTACAGTCCGGCGCTGCCCACCAGGACCACGCCGAGCACCGATGCGATCACCGCGTTGCGCATGCGGGCCTTGCGCCTGGCGGCGGTGCGCCGCTGCTGCTGCCGCAAGAACTTCTCCCGGGCGAGCTGACGCCGCCGCTGTTCCTGGCTGACCACCGGGTTCTCTCCTCATGCGTCTACGTGTGCCGACCGGTACGCGTGCGTGCCCGTGGCCGGGCGTGCGCGTGTAGCCCCGTACCGTATATGGGTTCGCTGAGGAATCGGCACCGCCGGTAGGCTCTGACCTGGGCGCAGCCCGCTCGCAAGCCCACCCGTATCCACACAACGAAGGACGATCGTGCTCATTGCCGGGTTCCCCGCCGGGGCCTGGGGGACGAACTGCTACCTCGTCGCCCCCGCCGCCGGTGAGGAGTGCGTGATCATCGACCCCGGCCACCAGGCCGCCCAGGGCGTCGAGGAGGCACTGAAGAAGCATCGGCTCAAGCCCGTCGCCGTCGTCCTGACCCACGGCCACATCGACCACGTGGCCTCGGTCGTCCCGGTGTGCGGCGCGCACGACGTGCCGGCCTGGATCCACCCCTCGGACCGCTACATGATGAGCGACCCCGAGAAGGCGCTCGGCCGCTCCATCGGGCAGCCGCTGATGGGCGAGCTGACCGTGGGGGAGCCCGACGACGTCAAGGAGCTGGCCGACGGCGCGAGGCTGGAGCTGGCGGGGCTGGAGTTCTCCGTCGCGCACGCGCCGGGCCATACCAAGGGGTCGGTGACCTTCGGCCTGCCCGAGGCGGCGGACATCCCGCCGATCCTGTTCTCGGGCGACCTGCTGTTCGCCGGCTCCATCGGACGCACCGACCTGCCCGGCGGCGACATGGCCGAGATGCTCGACTCGCTGGCCCGCGTGTGCCTGCCGCTCGACGACTCGACCGTGGTGCTGTCCGGCCACGGCCCCCAGACGACCATCGGCCAGGAGCGCGCCACCAACCCCTATCTGCGGCAGGTGGCCGCCGGCCCGGGAGCGGACGTGGAGAACGCTCCCCGACGAGGAATGTGACGAGAGACCTCCCGTGAGCACCTTCAAGGCCCCCAAGGGCACGTACGACCTGATCCCGCCGGACTCCGCCAAGTACCTGGCCGTCCGCGAGGCGATCGCCGCCCCGCTGCGCAACTCCGGCTACGGCTACATCGAGACGCCCGGCTTCGAGAACGTCGAGCTGTTCGCGCGCGGTGTCGGCGAGTCCACCGACATCGTCACCAAGGAGATGTACGCCTTCGAGACCAAGGGCGGCGACAAGCTCGCCCTGCGCCCCGAGGGCACCGCCTCCGTGCTGCGCGCCGCCCTGGAGGCCGGCCTGCACAAGGCGGGCAACCTCCCGGTCAAGCTCTGGTACTCGGGTTCGTACTACCGCTACGAGCGCCCCCAGAAGGGCCGTTACCGCCACTTCTCCCAGGTCGGCGCCGAGGCGATCGGCGCGGAGGACCCGGCGCTGGACGCCGAGCTGATCATCCTCGCCGACCAGGCGTACCGCTCGCTGGGCCTGCGCGACTTCCGCATCCTGCTCAACAGCCTGGGCGACAAGGAGTGCCGCCCGGTGTACCGGGAGGCACTGCAGAACTTCCTGCGGAGCCTGGACCTCGACGAGGACACCCTGCGCCGCGCCGAGATCAACCCGCTGCGCGTCCTGGACGACAAGCGCCCGGACGTCCAGAAGCAGCTCGCCGACGCCCCGCTGCTGCGCGACTACCTCTGCGACGCCTGCAAGGCGTACCACGAGGAGGTCCGCGAGCTGATCACCGCGGCGGGCGTGGCCTTCGAGGACGACCCGAAGCTGGTGCGCGGCCTGGACTACTACACCCGCACCACCTTCGAGTTCGTCCACGACGGGCTGGGCTCGCAGTCCGCGGTGGGCGGCGGCGGCCGCTACGACGGCCTGTCCGAGATGATCGGCGGCCCCGCGCTGCCGTCCGTCGGCTGGGCCCTCGGCGTGGACCGCACGGTCCTCGCCCTTCAGGCGGAGGGCGTCGAGCTCGAACTGCCCGCCACCACCAGCGTCTTCGCGGTCCCGCTCGGCGAGGAGGCCCGCCGGGTGCTGTTCGCGAAGGTCACCGAGCTGCGCAGGAACGGCATCGCCGCCGACTTCTCCTACGGCGGCAAGGGCCTGAAGGCCGCGATGAAGGCCGCCAACCGCTCGGGCGCCCGCTACGCCCTGGTGCTCGGCGAGCGCGACCTGGCCGAGGGCGTCGTCCAGCTCAAGGACATGGAGTCCGGGGAGCAGACGGCGGTCGGCGTGAACGAGATCGTGGCGGAGCTGGAGTCGCGGCTCGGCTGAGGACACCCGCGAACGCGCCGGGTGCCGCCATCGGCACCCGGCGCGTTCGTTCACGCGTGCGCCCCTGGAACGGGCGTCGGCCGAAACCGCCCGCCCGGGCCGTCCGCCCGTCCCTCCTTACGCGCAGCGAACGGTGGACACACACGCGCGTGCGGCACAATGGCCGTGCCCGAAGCACCTCCGAACCCTCTAGTGACGGAATCGGCGTGATGAGCAAGACGACACTCAAGGACGTCTCCACCGAGCCCGAGCCCTCGTCGGCGCGCACCGCCGCCGCACCGCGCGCCGAGGGCGGCAGCCGTGCCTTCGCCCTGCTGCTGGTGATCACGGGCGCGGCCGGACTGCTCGCCGCGTGGGTCATCACGCTCGACAAGTTCAAGCTGCTCGAGGCCAAGGTCGAGGGCAAGACCTTCACGCCCGGCTGCAGCCTCAACCCGATCGTCTCCTGCGGCAGCGTCATGGAGAGCGAGCAGGCCGCCGCCTTCGGGTTCCCCAACCCGATGCTCGGCCTGGTCGCCTACGGCATCGTCGTCTGCGTCGGCATGAGTCTGCTGGCCCGCGCCCGCTTCCCGCGCTGGTACTGGCTCACCTTCAACGCGGGCACGCTCTTCGGCGTCGGCTTCTGCGCCTGGCTGATGTTCCAGTCGCTGTACCGGATCAACGCCCTGTGCCTGTGGTGCTGCCTGGCCTGGGTCGCCACCATCGTCATGTTCTGGTACGTGACGTCGTTCAACGTCCGCAAGGGCTTCCTGCCGGCGCCCGCCTGGCTCAGGGGCTTCTTCGGCGAGTTCACCTGGGTCCTGCCCGTGCTGCACATCGGCATCATCGGCATGCTGATCCTGACCCGCTGGTGGGACTTCTGGACCAGCTGACGGCCCCGCGGGGACTGTCGGTGCGGTGCTTTAGGGTTTCAGCGTGGAGCCCGACCTGTTCACCGCCGCAGCAGAAGAACGCCAGGAGAAGGAGCCGTCGAGCAGCCCGCTGGCGGTCCGGATGCGCCCGCGCACCCTCGACGAGGTGGTGGGCCAGCAGCACCTGCTCAAGCCCGGCTCACCCCTGCGCCGCCTGGTCGGCGAGGGCGCCTCGGGCAGCCCCGCTGGCCCCTCCTCGGTGATCCTGTGGGGCCCGCCCGGCACCGGCAAGACGACCCTGGCGTACGTCGTCTCCAAGGCCACCAACAAGCGCTTCGTGGAACTGTCGGCGATCACCGCGGGCGTCAAGGAGGTCCGCGCGGTCATCGACGGCGCCCGCCGCGCCTCGGGCGGGTACGGCAAGGAGACCGTCCTCTTCCTCGACGAGATCCACCGCTTCAGCAAGGCCCAGCAGGACTCCCTGCTCCCGGCCGTGGAGAACCGCTGGGTGACCCTGATCGCCGCCACCACCGAGAACCCGTACTTCTCGGTGATCTCCCCCCTCCTGTCCCGCTCCCTCCTGCTCACCCTCGAACCCCTCACCGACGACGACGTCCGGGGCCTGCTGCGGCGCGCCCTGGCCGACGAGCGCGGGCTGAACGGCGCCGTCGCCCTCCCCGAGGACACCGAGGACCACCTGCTGCGCATCGCCGGCGGCGACGCCCGCCGCGCCCTGACCGCCCTGGAGGCCGCCGCCGGGGCCGCCCTCGACAAGGGCGAGACGGAGATCGGTCTGACCACGCTGGAGGAGACGGTCGACCGGGCGGCGGTGAAGTACGACCGCGACGGCGACCAGCACTACGACGTCGCCAGCGCCCTGATCAAGTCCATCCGCGGCTCCGACGTCGACGCCGCCCTGCACTACCTGGCCCGGATGATCGAGGCCGGCGAGGACCCCCGCTTCATCGCCCGCCGCCTGATGATCTCCGCCAGCGAGGACATCGGCCTCGCCGACCCCACCGCGCTGCCGACCGCGGTCGCCGCCGCCCAGGCCGTCGCCATGATCGGCTTCCCCGAGGCCGCCCTCACCCTCAGCCACGCCACCATCGCCCTCGCCCTCGCCCCCAAGTCCAACGCCGCGACCACCGCGATCGGTGCCGCCCTGGACGACGTACGCAAGGGACTGGCCGGTCCCGTGCCGCCGCACCTGCGCGACAGCCACTACCAGGGCGCCGGGAAACTCGGGCACGGGCAGGGGTACGTCTACCCGCACGACCTGCCCGAGGGCATCGCCGCCCAGCAGTACGCCCCGGACGCCCTCAAGGACCGCGAGTACTACACGCCGACCCGGCACGGCGCCGAGGCGCGGTACGCGGACGCCGTCGAATGGACCAGGAAACACCTCGGTCGCAGGCGCTCGTGACCACCCTGTAGACTGCTGCGAAGTGCTGCGTCCCGTGTCCGGCCCTCATCCGAGGCGACCGGCACCACCAGAGCGGGACATCCAGCCGGAGGACCGGTCCGCCGGAACTCCAGGAGCGTCGCGCACCGGCGAACGGTGTCGCGGGCAGCCCACCACCACCCGAAGCTCCGGGAACGGTCGGTGGGCCACTCGCGTGCTGCACGTATGTGCCCAGACCAGGGGATCGGCTGCCTTGCAGGTCCCAGCGGACCCGCGGGGTTTCCCCGGCTGCGGATGCGACCTCCCCTAACCCTGGTGAAGCCGTATTCGCACAAGAACATGAGGTGTTTGGTTCATGGCGAACCAGTCCCGCCCCAAGGTCAAGAAGTCGCGTGCCCTCGGCATCGCGCTGACCCCGAAGGCCGTCAAGTACTTCGAGGCCCGCCCCTACCCGCCGGGCGAGCACGGCCGCGGCCGCAAGCAGAACTCGGACTACAAGGTCCGTCTGCTGGAGAAGCAGCGCCTGCGCGCTCAGTACGACATCTCCGAGCGCCAGCTGGTCCGCGCCTACGAGCGCGCGTCCAAGGTCCAGGGCAAGACCGGCGAGGCCCTGATCGTGGAGCTGGAGAAGCGCCTCGACGCGCTGGTCCTGCGTTCGGGCATCGCCCGCACGATCTACCAGGCCCGCCAGATGGTCGTCCACGGCCACATCCAGGTCAACGGCAAGAAGGTCGACAAGCCGTCCTTCGTCGTCCGCCCCGACGACGTGGTGCAGGTCCGCGACCGCTCCAAGGAGAAGACCCTCTTCACGATCGCTCGTGAGGGCGGCTTCGCCCCCGAGGGCGAGACCCCGCGCTACCTCCAGGTGAACCTCAAGGCCCTGGCGTTCCGCCTGGACCGCGAGCCGAACCGCAAGGAGATCCCGGTGATCTGCGACGAGCAGCTCGTCGTCGAGTACTACGCCCGCTGACCCCAGCCGGACGCAGTACCACCCCAGCGGTACCTCAGCCCGCCGTCTCCCCGCCCTTCCGGGTGGGCGAGGCGGCGGGCTTCGCCGTGCGCGCGGACGCCTCCGGGGGCTCAACGGGCCTGCGCGGCGCCGGCAGACCTCCGTCACGGGACCCCGGCCGCCGCAGCGCGCGGGCGACCGCCTCCTCACGGCCCAGCCGGGACCCCTCGCGCACGCACTCCTCGTACCGCTCGTCGCCCAGCCGCTCCCGGGCGGTCGCCTCGCACAGCTCGTGCGGCGCGTTGTAGTGCGCCGAGCCGAACAGCCGCAGCCCCACCGACGGCCACATCCGCTCCGCGGCACCCTGCAGCACCGCCGCCTCCACCGCGTCGCCCTCCGTCACCGTGACCAGGGCCAGCAGTTCCACCGACAGCACCGAGGCGAGCAGATCACGGAAGCCGTGCGAGCCGCCCAGGCACTCGGTCAGCAGCTCCCGCGCCCGCACCGGGTCGCCGTTGCTCCAGGCCGCGTACGCCAGCACGTACTGCGCATAGGAACGGGTCCACCGCTCGCCGTGGTCCTCGCACACCCGGTACACGTCCTCGCACAGCCGCACCGCCTCCGCCAGGTCGCCCTGGAACGCCCGCGCCATCGCCAGCTCCACCTGGCCCATCAGCACGTTGCTGTTGAGCTCGCCGGTCTCGTGGTAGCGCTCCAGCGCCGAGCGCAGCAGCGTCTCCGCGCGGGCCATGTCGTCCGTGACCAGCGCCAGACAGCCGGTGCGGTGCTCCGCGTACGCCAGCGCCGTCGCGTTCGCCGTCCGCTCCGCCTCCCGGCGGCACTCCTGGAGCGCCGCCCGCGCGGGCACCGTGTCGCCCTGCAGGACCGCCACGTACCCGAGCACCCACAGGGCCTTGAGCCGGGGCAGCTCGTGGGCGGGGCGTCCCGCCCGCGGCCGTGTCGCCTGCTCCAGCCAGTGCCGCCCCTCCGACAGCCGCCCGCAGCCGACCCAGAGGAACCACAGGGAGCCCGCCAGGTACTGGCCCAGATGCGCCTCCTGCGGATCGGCCAGGCCGTGTTCCAGGGCACCGCGCAGATTCGGCAGCTCCGCCTCGACGCGCGCGGCGACCTCCCGCTGGCGCGGCGAGAACCACTCCAGCTCGCACCAGGTCGCCAGGCCCAGGTACCAGTCCCGGTGCAGCCGCCGCACCCGCGCGGCGTCCCCCGTCGCCTCCAGCCATGCGGCGCCGTACGCCCGCACCGTGTCCAGCATCCGGTAGCGCAGCCCCGCCGGCGTCTCCTCGCGGCTCACCACGGACTGCCCGAGCAGGGCCGACAGGACGTCGAGCACCTCGTCGACGGGCAGGCCGCCGCCGCACACGTACTCGGCGGCCTCCAGGTCGAAGCTCCCCGCGAACACCGACAGCCGCGCCCACAGCAGCCGTTCCTCCGGCGTGCACAGTTCGTGGCTCCAGCCGATCGCCGTACGCAGCGTCCGGTGCCGGGGGAGGGCGGACCGGCCGCCGCCGGTCAGCAGGCGGAACCGGTCGTCCAGCCGCCGCAGCAGCTGCCCCGGCGACAGCACCCCCAGCCGCCCCGCGGCCAGCTCGATCGCCAGCGGGATCCCGTCCAGGCGCCGGCACAGCTCCCGCACCTCCTCCTCGTCCCGGGGCGTCACTCCCTGCTGACCCGCGCGCACCCGCAACAGCTCCGCCGCCTCGTCCACGCCCAGGGGCGCCAGCGGGAACAGCCGCTCCCCGGCCACCGACAGCGGTCTGCGCCCCACCGCCAGCACCCGCAGACCGGGCGCCCGGCCCAGCAGGTCCACCACCAGCGCGGCACACGCGTCCACCAGGTGCTCGACCCCGTCCAGGACCAGCAGCAGCTCCCGGTCGGCGAGATGCGCGAGCAGCGTCTCGCGGGGCAGCCGGGTGGTGTGGTCGGTGAGTCCCAGCGCCTCCACGACCGCGTAGCCGACGAACTCCGGATCGCGTACCGGCGCCAGGTCCACCTTCCCCCAGGCTCTCGGCCGCACCCGGACGGAGGGGTCCTCCGCCGCCCCGTCCCGGCGCGCCCACCGGGCCGCGGCACGCGCCGCCAGGCGCGACTTGCCGACCCCGCCCGTCCCGGTCACCGTCACCAGCCGCCCGGCGTCGAGCGCCCGGGCCAGTCCGGCCAGTTCCGCCGCGCGTCCCACGAACGCGTCGAGCTCCAGCGGCGGGCTCCCGTCCGGTGGCATGTCCTCGAGCCGATGATTCCGCATGGGACACGGAGCGTACTGAACCGTAATCACTCCGTACAATCGCTTCACGGAACCTCCCGGACGCGGCCGGTAATCCGGTACGGAGCCCCATTCCCGGCGCGATAGGCTCGTGTACACGACTTTTTTCGCTGTTCTCGATGTTCAGGCACGTTTCAGGGAGCGGGTGCACACAGTGTCCGGTGGAGAGGTGGCCGGGATCCTGGTGGCCGTCTTCTGGGCGATCCTGGTCTCGTTCCTCGCCGTCGCGCTGGCGAGGCTGGCCCAGACGCTCAAGGCGACCACCAAGCTCGTGGCGGACGTGACCGACCAGGCCGTCCCGCTGCTGGCCGACGCCTCCGCGGCGGTGCGCTCCGCGCAGACCCAGATCGACCGGGTCGACGCGATCGCCTCCGACGTCCAGGAGGTCACGTCGAACGCCTCCGCGCTGTCGACCACCGTCGCCTCCACCTTCGGCGGCCCCCTGGTCAAGGTCGCGGCCTTCGGCTACGGCGTGCGCCGGGCCATCGCCGGCCGCAAGGAGGACGCGCCCGCCGGGCCGTCGAGGCGCACCGTGATCGTGGGCCGCACCGTCCCGGCCTCGCGACGGACGAAGCGCACCGCACGGGACTCACGCGGAAAGAGGGACTGACCCAGCGATGTTCCGCCGTACGTTCTGGTTCACCACCGGCGTCGCCGCCGGCGTGTGGGCCACCACCAAGGTCAACCGGAAGCTGAAGCAGCTGACCCCCGAGAGCCTCGCCGCGACCGCGGCGAACAAGGCGATCGAGGCGGGCGAGCGGCTGAAGGACCGCGCGGTGGGCTTCGCCGTCGACGTCCGCGACAACATGGCCCGGCGCGAGGCCGAACTGGGCGACGCGCTCGGGCTGAACGCCCCCGTCGACCGTGAACTGCCCCCCTCGCGGCGCTTGGCCGCCATCGAGAACCACGACGGCCCGGCGTACGCCGAGGGCCCGGCGTACGCGAAGAACCCGCACCACCCCACCAACCCGTACAAGACCAACCCGTACAACCGGAATGAGGACCACTGATGGAGTCGGCTGAGATCCGCCGTCGCTGGCTGAGCTTCTTCGAGGAGCGCGGGCACACCGTCGTCCCTTCGGCGTCGCTCATCGCGGACGACCCGACTCTGCTCCTCGTCCCGGCCGGCATGGTGCCCTTCAAGCCCTACTTCCTGGGCGAGGTGAAGCCGCCGTTCCCGCGCGCCACCAGCGTGCAGAAGTGCGTGCGCACACCCGACATCGAAGAGGTCGGCAAGACCACGCGGCACGGCACGTTCTTCCAGATGTGCGGCAACTTCTCCTTCGGTGACTACTTCAAGGAAGGCGCCATCAAGCTCGCCTGGGAGCTGCTCACGAGCCCCCAGGACAAGGGCGGTTACGGCCTCGACCCCGAGCGCCTGTGGATCACCGTCTACCAGGACGACGACGAGGCCGAGCAGATCTGGCGCGACGTCGTCGGCGTCCCCGCCGAGCGCATCCAGCGCCTGGGCATGAAGGACAACTTCTGGTCCATGGGCGTGCCCGGCCCGTGCGGCCCCTGCTCCGAGATCAACTACGACCGCGGCCCCGAGTTCGGCGTCGAGGGCGGCCCCGCCGTCAACGACGAGCGGTACGTGGAGATCTGGAACCTCGTCTTCATGCAGTACGAGCGCGGCGAGGGCACCGGCAAGGACAACTTCGAGATCCTCGGCGACCTGCCGAGCAAGAACATCGACACGGGCCTCGGCCTGGAGCGGCTCGCCATGATTCTGCAGGGCGTGCAGAACATGTACGAGATCGACACCTCCATGGCCGTCATCAGGAAGGCCACCGAGCTGACCGGCGTCGAGTACGGCGCCGCCGCCTCCTCGGACGTGTCCCTGCGCGTGGTCACCGACCACATGCGCACCGCCACCATGCTCATCGGCGACGGCGTGACCCCGGGCAACGAGGGCCGCGGTTACGTGCTGCGCCGCATCATGCGCCGCGCCATCCGCAACATGCGCCTGCTCGGCGCCACCGGCCCGGTCGTCAAGGACCTGATCGACGTCGTGATCGGCATGATGGGGCAGCAGTACCCCGAGCTGATCACCGACCGCGAGCGCATCGAGAAGGTCGCCCTCGCGGAGGAGAACGCCTTCCTCAAGACGCTGAAGGCCGGCACCAACATCCTCGACACCGCCGTGTCCGAGACCAAGGCCGCCGGCGGCACGGTCCTGCCCGGCGACAAGGCCTTCCTGCTCCACGACACCTGGGGCTTCCCGATCGACCTCACCCTGGAGATGGCCGCCGAGCAGGGCCTGTCCGTGGACGAGGACGGCTTCCGCCGCCTGATGAAGGAGCAGCGGGAGCGCGCCAAGGCCGACGCCCAGGCCAAGAAGACCGGCCACGCCGACCTCGGC
Source organism: Streptomyces sp. NPDC006134 (assembly GCF_040628835.1). Taxonomy (NCBI): domain Bacteria; kingdom Bacillati; phylum Actinomycetota; class Actinomycetes; order Kitasatosporales; family Streptomycetaceae; genus Streptomyces; species Streptomyces sp. NPDC006134. The sequence goes on from NZ_JBEXTV010000010.1 coordinate 152,963, forward strand.
GCCTACCGCGAGATCGCCGACCGCGCCGGTGCCACCGACTTCATCGGCTACACCGACACCGAGGGCGAGTCCACGGTCGTCGGCATCCTCGTCGACGGCGTCTCCTCGCCGGCCGCCACCGAGGGCGACGAGGTCGAGATCGTCCTCGACCGCACCCCGTTCTACGCCGAGGGCGGCGGCCAGATCGGCGACACCGGCCGCATCAAGACCGACACCGGTGCCGTCGTCGAGGTCCGCGACTGCCAGAAGCCGGTCCCGGGCGTGTACGTCCACAAGGGCGTCGTCCAGGTCGGCGAGATCACCGTCGGCGCCAAGGGCCACGCCTCGATCGACGCCCGCCGCCGCAAGGCCATCGCCCGCGCCCACTCGGCCACCCACCTCACCCACCAGGCCCTGCGCGACGCCCTCGGCCCGACGGCCGCCCAGGCCGGTTCCGAGAACCAGCCCGGCCGCTTCCGCTTCGACTTCGGCTCCCCGTCCGCCGTTCCGCAGACGGTGATGACCGACGTCGAGCAGAAGATCAACGAGGTGCTCGCCCGCGACCTCGACGTGCGCGCCGACATCATGAGCATCGACGAGGCCAAGAAGCAGGGCGCCATCGCCGAGTTCGGCGAGAAGTACGGCGAGCGCGTCCGCGTCGTGACCATCGGCGACTTCTCCAAGGAGCTGTGCGGCGGCACGCACGTGCACAACACCGCCCAGCTCGGCCTGGTGAAGCTGCTCGGCGAGTCCTCCATCGGCTCGGGTGTCCGGCGTATCGAGGCCCTGGTCGGCGTGGACGCCTACCACTTCCTCGCCCGCGAGCACACGGTCGTCAACCAGCTCACCGAGCTGCTCAAGGGCCGCCCGGAGGAGCTGCCGGAGAAGGTCTCCACCATGCTCGGCAAGCTGAAGGACGCCGAGAAGGAGATCGAGAAGTTCCGCGCCGAGAAGGTGCTCCAGGCCGCCGCCGGCCTCGCCGAGTCCGCCAAGGACGTCCGGGGCGTCGCCCTGGTCACCGGCCAGGTCCCGGACGGCACCACCGCCGACGACCTGCGCAAGCTGGTCCTCGACGTGCGCGGCCGCATCCAGGGCGGGCGGGCCGCCGTGGTGGCCCTCTTCACCACGGTGAACGGCAAGCCGCTGACGGTCATCGCCACCAACGAGGCCGCCCGCGAGCGCGGCCTCAAGGCCGGTGACCTGGTCCGCACGGCCGCCAAGACGCTCGGCGGCGGCGGTGGCGGCAAGCCGGACGTCGCCCAGGGCGGCGGCCAGAACCCGGCCGCCATCGGCGAGGCCGTCGACGCCGTCGAGCGACTCGTCGCCGAGACGGCGAAGTAGGGCGGGGACGATGCGCCGCGGCCGACGCCTCGCCATCGACGTCGGGGACGCCCGGATCGGGGTCGCCTCGTGCGACCCCGACGGGATCCTCGCCACCCCGGTGGAGACCGTCCCCGGACGGGACGTCCCGGCGGCCCACCGCCGCCTGAAGCAGCTCGTCGAGGAGTACGAGCCGATCGAGGTCGTCGTCGGCCTCCCTCGCTCCCTCAAGGGGGGCGAGGGCCCGGCCGCGGCCAAGGTCCGCGGCTTCGCCCGGGAGCTGGCCCGGGGCATCGCACCGGTCCCCGTCCGGCTCGTCGACGAGCGGATGACGACGGTGACGGCCGGTCAGGGCCTGCGCGCCTCGGGCGTGAAGTCGAAGAAGGGACGCTCCGTCATCGACCAGGCCGCCGCTGTGATCATCCTCCAGCAGGCGCTCGAATCCGAACGGGTGTCAGGCAAAGCACCCGGTGAGGGCGTCGAAGTGGTCATCTGATCGCGATACGGTAACGTTCCGCGCGATGCGGCGGCATTCGAACAGCCGCCGCACAGCAAGAGGCGGAACGGAGCCGGACCCACCAGCCGCGCGCGCCGACCGCCTCGCGGCTCTAGGGGATCGATGACTGAGTATGGCCGGGGCCCAGGCTCCGAACCGTGGCATCCGGAGGACCCGTTGTACGGGGACGGCGGATGGGGAGGGCAGCAGGACCAGCAGGACCGGCAGCCTCCCTACGGCGGTCAGCCACAGCGTTATCCGGAGCAGCCGTCCCAGCAGCAGTACGGCGACTGGAACGACGGCGGGCAGTCCGCGTACGGCCAGGAGCAGCAGTACCAGCAGTACGGCCAGCAGCACGAACAGCCGTACGACCAGTCGTACGGCGGGCAGCAGTACGGAGCCGAGGGGCAGCACCAGCAGTACGGCGCCGAAGGGCAGCGGGGACAGCACCAGCAGCAGTACGGCGCCGAAGGGCAGCAGGGTCGGCACCAGCAGCAGTACGACGGCGGTGACTGGGGCACCGGCGGGCACCCGCAGGCGCCCTACGCCGCCGACCCTTCGGACCCCTACGCCCAGCAGGCCGCCGGCTACGGCGCGGAGCAGCCCGACCTGTACGGCACGCCGGACGCCTACCCGCCGCCGGAGCCGCCCGGCCGCCGGCGCAAGGAGCCCGAGCCGCCGCAGACCGACTGGGACCCGGGTCCCGACCAGGGAGAGCACGCCTTCTTCGCCGGTGGGGGCGAGGACGGTACGGCCGACGGCACCGGCGAGGGCCGCGGTCGCGGTGACCGCAGGGGCCGGGGCGGCAAGGGCAGGAAACGCCGGAACGGGCTGGCCTGCCTGGTGGTCTGCCTGGTGCTGGGCGGCGGTGTGGCAGGCGTCGGATACTTCGGCTACCAGTTCTACCAGGAACGTTTCGGCGAGGCTCCGGACTTCGCCGGGGACGGCAATGGCGAGCAGGTGACCATCACGGTGCCCAAGGGGGCCGGCGGTTACCAGATCGGGCAGTTGCTGAAGGACGCCGGTGTCGTCAAGAGCGTCGACGCCTTCGTCGCCGCCCAGCAGGGCAACCCGCAGGGCAAGAGTCTCCAGGACGGCGTCTACACGCTGGAGAAGGAGATGTCGGCCAAGAGCGCGGTCGAGCTCATGCTCAGTCCGAAGAGCCGTGACAACCTGGTCATCGCCGAGGGCAAGCGCAACGCCGACATCTACCAGCTGATCGACAAGCGCCTCCAGGTCAAGGCGGGTACCACGGCACAGGTCGCCCGGGACGAGTGGAAGAACCTGGGGCTGCCCGACTGGGCGCTGAACCACAAGGACGTCAAGGATCCGCTGGAAGGCTTCCTCTACCCCTCCAGCTACGGCGTCGCCAAGGGCCAGAAGCCCGAGGACGTCCTGAAGGAGATGGTCGCGCGGGCCACCGAGAAGTACGAGGAACTCGGCGTCGAGAAGAAGGCCGGGGAACTCGGGCTCGACGGACCGTGGCAGCTCATCACCGTCGCGAGCCTGGTGCAGGCCGAGGGCACGAGCCACGACGACTTCCGCAAGATGGCCGAGGTCGTCTACAACCGGCTCAAGCCGGGGAACACCGAGACCAACGGCATGCTGCAGTTCGACTCCACGTACAACTACATCAAGAACCAGAGCGAGACCGACCTCACGCTCAAGGAACTCCGCACCTACGACAATCCGTACAACACCTATTACTACAAGGGCCTGCCGCCCGGACCGATCGGCAACCCGGGTGAGGAGGCGCTGAAGGGCGCCCTCGACCCGACGCACGACGGCTGGTACTACTTCGTCTCGACCGACGGCAAGACGAGCAAATTCACCAAGACCAACGCCGATCACCAGAAGCTGGTCGACGAGTGGAAAGCCTCGAGGAACGACTGATGGCCGCACCCCGCCGAGCCGCCGTTCTCGGCTCACCCATCGCCCACTCCCTCTCCCCGGTGCTGCACCGCACCGCCTACGAGGAGCTGGGGCTGACCGGGTGGACGTACGACCGTTTCGAGGTCGACGAGGCCGCCCTGCCCGGCTTCCTCGACAGGCTCGGGCCCGAGTGGGCCGGCCTGTCGCTGACCATGCCGCTGAAGCGGGCCGTCATCCCGCTGCTCGACGAGATCAGCGAGACGGCTGCCTCGGTGGAGGCGGTCAACACGGTCGTGTTCACCGAGGACGGCCGCCGTATCGGCGACAACACCGACATCCCCGGCATGGTCGCCGCCCTGCGCGAGCACGGCATCGACAAGGTCGAGACCGCGGCGGTCCTCGGCGCCGGTGCCACCGCCTCCTCGGCGCTGGCCGCGCTGGCCCGGGTCTGCACGGGCGAGGTCGCCGTCTACGTGCGCAGCGAGGCCCGCGCCGCCGAGATGCGGCAGTGGGCCGAGCGGCTGGAGGTCGCGGTGCGGATCGCCGACTGGGCCGACGCCGAGGAGGCGCTGCGCGCCCCCCTGGTCATCGCCACCACCCCGGCCGGTACGACCGACGCCCTCGCCTCCGCCGTCCCGGAGATGCCCGCGACCCTGTTCGACGTGCTCTACGACCCGTGGCCGACCACACTCGCCGCCCGCTGGTCGGCGTACGGCGGGGCCGTCGTCGGCGGCCTCGACCTGCTGGTGCACCAGGCGGTGCTCCAGGTGGAGCAGATGACCGGCTGCGCCCCGGCCCCGCTCGCCGCCATGCGCAGGGCTGGTTCGGAGGCCCTGGCCAACCAGTCGTGAAATCCGCCCATTCAGAATGAACGACAGGGGCCCACCGCTCAGCGGTGGGCCCCTGTCGTTGTGGGCGCGAGTCGGATGAAGATCAGCCGCACCAGCCCAGGCCACTGGTGTACTCGGACGTCTGGGGGTTGCCACTCCCGGTCCACCAGCGGGTCGTGCCCCAGTACTGCACGCACTTGCCGGCAGCACGCAGGCGCACCGGGCCCGCGTAGTAGTTGTAGTTGCCCGTGTCCTTGACCCAGGAGCCCCCTTCGACGCGCAGTCCGGCGCCGACCGGGTTGCTGACCTGGTCACCGGTCACCACTGTCACCACGCAGTTGTAGCCGGTGGACGCGTTGTACAGGAGATAGACGATGGCCTGAGGGCCGCCGGTGTTCATCACCCAACCCAATTCCTTGGAGGACTGGATGTAGTAGCCCGACCCGCACACCGAGACCGGGTTGCTGGCCGCCTGTGCCGAAGAGGAGAAGGTGAAGGCGAGCCCGAACGCTGCGAGGACGACAGCAACGGACTTGACGAGCTTGCGCATGTTGATCCAATTGTTCGACGTGATGTGAAAGTTGAGTGGAGGGTATTGATCAAGCGCGCTGTGCGGGAGTGTCTTTCGAGACAGCTCCTGACTTGAATGTCAGGTCATGGCTCGGCTGCTCGGTCTCCCGGACGTCGCGGATCCGCGGTCTGGGCTACCTGCCCGTCTGGGCGCGGATCACGGCGCTCGCCGCCGTCGTGGGCTGGGGCGTCAAGCTGCGATGCAAGCTCGCCCATCGGCGTGTGATACGCAACGGACAGCCCGTGCACGCGACCATGCAGTACGAGCAGGGCCGCAGGACCGATCGCCCGGGCATACGTGCCGCAGCAGCAGACACAGCAGGGGAGTGGCGCGGACCACCCCGATCCGTACGCACGCCCCGCAGCGCGGCAGCGGAGTGGTACCGACTTCCTCGGTTCCTACGCACCGCAGCCACCTCAGCGGTGTCGGCAGAACGGCCTTCGGCTGGCCCTGCTCCCGTCCGTCTGATGGACCGGCGGCCGGACCGGGACGCGGACGTGGGAGGATCGGAGGTGGCGGACCGGGACCCGCGCACCTGGTCACGCCGTCGCCGTGCGCGAGGACACGCGTACGCAGGGCAGTACCGGGGCGCGAGACTGAGGAGCACCGTTGAGCAGGTTGCGCTGGCTGACCGCGGGGGAGTCCCACGGTCCCGCACTCGTCGCGACGCTGGAGGGCCTTCCCGCCGGCGTGCCGATCACCACGGACATGGTGGCGGACCACCTGGCGAGGCGGCGGCTGGGCTATGGGCGCGGTGCCCGCATGAAGTTCGAGCGGGACGAGGTCACCTTCCTCGGCGGCGTCCGGCACGGCCTGACCCTCGGCTCCCCGGTGGCGATCATGGTGGGGAACACCGAGTGGCCGAAGTGGGAGCAGGTCATGGCGGCCGACCCGGTCGACCCCGAGGTGCTGGACGGACTGGCCCGCAACGCGCCGCTGACCCGCCCGCGCCCCGGCCACGCCGACCTCGCCGGCATGCAGAAGTACGGCTTCGACGAGGCCCGGCCCGTCCTGGAGCGCGCCTCCGCCCGCGAGACCGCCGCCCGTGTGGCGCTCGGCGCGGTGGCCCGGTCGTACCTGAAGGAGACGGCCGGCATCGAGATCGTCAGCCACGTCGTCGAACTCGCCGCCGCCAAGGCCCCCTACGGCGTGTACCCGACCCCGGCGGACGTGGAGAAGCTGGACGCGGACCCGGTGCGCTGCCTGGACGCGGACGCGTCGAAGGCGATGGTCGCCGAGATCGACCAGGCCCACAAGGACGGCGACACCCTCGGCGGCGTGGTGGAGGTGCTGGCGTACGGCGTGCCGGTCGGCCTCGGCTCCCACGTGCACTGGGACCGCAGGCTGGACGCCCGCCTGGCGGCGGCGCTCATGGGCATCCAGGCGATCAAGGGCGTCGAGGTCGGCGACGGCTTCGACCTGGCCCGGGTGCCGGGCTCGAAGGCGCACGACGAGATCGTCACCACCGAGGAGGGCATCCGGCGGGCCTCCGGGCGTTCCGGCGGCACCGAGGGCGGCCTGACCACCGGCGAGCTGCTGCGCGTGCGCGCGGCCATGAAGCCGATCGCGACCGTGCCGCGCGCGCTGAAGACCGTGGACGTGGTGACGGGCGAGCCCGCGCAGGCCCACCACCAGCGCTCGGACGTGTGCGCGGTGCCGGCGGCCGGCATCGTCGCCGAGGCGATGGTCGCCCTCGTCCTCGCGGACGCGGTGGCGGAGAAGTTCGGCGGCGACAGCGTGCCGGAGACCCGCCGCAACGTCCGGAGCTACCTCGAGAACCTGGCGATCCGATGAGCGGTCCGCTGCTGGTCCTCGTCGGCCCCATGGGGGTCGGCAAGTCCACCGTGGGACAGCTGCTGGCCCAGCGGCTCGGTGTCGCCTACCGGGACACGGACGACGACATCGTGGCCGGGCAGGGCCGGGCGATCGCGGACATCTTCGTCGACGAGGGCGAGTCCGCCTTCCGCGCGATCGAGAAGCGGGCCGTGCACGCCGCGCTGGCCGAGCACGACGGCGTCCTCGCCCTCGGCGGCGGCGCCGTCCTGGACCCGGACACGCGCGCGCTGCTCGCCGGCCACCGGGTCCTCTACCTCTCGATGGACGTCGAGGAAGCGGTCCGGCGCACCGGGCTGAACACCGCCCGCCCGCTGCTCGCGGTCAACCCGCGCAGGCAGTGGCGCGAGCTGATGGAGGCCCGCCGCCACCTCTACGAGGAGGTCGCCACGGCCGTCGTGGCCACCGACGGCCGCACCCCCGACGAGGTCACCGAAGCCGCCCTGGACGCACTGGAGTTGAAGGAAGCATGAGCGAGGCAGTCACCCGGATCCAGGTCGCCGGCACCGCGGGCACCGACCCCTACGAGGTGCTGGTCGGCCGCCGGCTCCTCGGCGAACTCGCCGGGCTGATCGGGGACAAGGCCAAGCGGGTCGCCGTCATCCACCCCGAGGCACTCGCCGAGACCGGGGACGCGCTCCGCGCCGACCTGGCCGAGCAGGGCTACGAGGCCATCGCCATCCAGGTGCCCAACGCCGAGGAGGCCAAGACCGCCGAGGTCGCCGCCTACTGCTGGAAGGCGCTCGGCCAGTCGGGCTTCACCCGCACCGACGTCATCGTCGGCGTGGGCGGCGGAGCCACCACGGACGTCGCCGGGTTCGTGGCCGCGACCTGGCTGCGCGGCGTGCGCTGGATCGCCGTCCCCACCACCGTCCTGGCCATGGTGGACGCGGCCGTCGGCGGCAAGACCGGCATCAACACCGCCGAGGGCAAGAACCTGGTGGGCGCCTTCCACCCGCCCGCCGGCGTCCTGTGCGACCTCGCCGCCCTCGACTCCCTCCCGGTCAACGACTACGTCTCCGGGCTCGCCGAGGTCATCAAGGCCGGCTTCATCGCCGACCCGGTGATCCTCGACCTCATCGAGGCCGACCCCGAGGCCGCCCGCACCCCGGCCGGACCGCACACCGCCGAGCTGATCGAACGCTCGATCCGGGTCAAGGCCGACGTGGTCTCCTCCGACCTGAAGGAGTCGGGCCGCAGGGAGATCCTCAACTACGGCCACACCCTCGGCCACGCCATCGAGAAGAACGAGCGCTACAAGTGGCGCCACGGCGCCGCCGTCTCCGTCGGCATGCACTTCGCCGCCGAACTGGGCCGCCTCGCGGGCCGGCTGGACGACGCCACCGCCGACCGCCACCGCACCATCCTCGAAGCGGTCGGGCTTCCCCTCCACTACCGCTACGACCAGTGGCCCAAGCTGGTGGAGAACATGAAGGTCGACAAGAAGTCCCGCGGCGACCTGCTGCGCTTCATCGTCCTGGACGGCCTGGCCAAGCCCACCGTCCTGGAAGGCCCCGACCCGGCCGTCCTCCTCGCCGCCTACGGCGAAGTGGGCCAGTAAGTCCACCGGCACGCCTTCCGCCCGATTCACCTTCCACAGCGGGCACTTCGGACCGCCCCCGGCCGTTCACCAAACGACGGCCGGGGGCGGTACCGTTCCGTAGCAGGCGGGTACGCCCGCTGTCAGCGCCCATCGCCTGTACGAGACGGAGTGGCACCGGATGCAGCACGCAGTGGGTTCTCCGCTGCCGCCGCCCCACCAGCCGGGGCACGGACCGGCCCTCGGCTGGTCCCCGGCCGCACACCACCCGGGACCCCACCCGGGAGCGCCCCAGGGGCCCGCCCCCGTGCCCCCGCCCCCGCCGGCACCGGTCTACCCCGGCCCGCCGCCGCACCCGGCCCCGGCTCCTTCGCACGTCCCGGGCCCCGACGCCACGGGCCACATCCCGCCGCCGCCCGCCGGAGCCACCGCGCCCGGCGCACCGCCCGCCCCGGACCCGGCCACCACGACCCTCGCCGTGCTGCTCATCGGGCCCGCGGGCGCCGGCAAGACCAGCGTCGCCAAGTACTGGGCGGACCACCGCCGGGTCCCCACCGCCCACATCAGCCTCGACGACGTACGCGAGTGGGTCCGCTCGGGCTTCGCCGACCCCCAGTCGGGCTGGAACGACAACTCCGAGGCCCAGTACCGCCTGGCCCGCCGCACCTGCGGCTTCGCCGCGCGCAACTTCCTCGCCAACGGCATCTCGTGCATCCTCGACGACGCCGTCTTCCCCGACCGCCCCGTCGTCGGCCTCGGCGGCTGGAAACGGCATGTGGGCCCCGGCCTGCTGCCGGTCGTCATCCTCCCCGGCCTGGACATCGTCCTGGAGCGCAACGCCGAACGCACCGGCAACCGCCGCCTCACCGACGAGGAAGTGGCCCGCATCCACGGCCGTATGGCCGGCTGGTACGGCTCGGGCCTGCCGATCATCGACAACTCCCAGCTCGACATCCCCGAGACGGCCCGCGTCCTGGACGAGGTACTCGCCCGCTCGATAGCGAGCCCGCCGACGTGGTGACCGCACCCGCCGTCCACGGCGGCGCATGAGACCTCTCCCGCCGGCGGCCCGCAGCCGCGCGACGGCGGAAGGGGCCGTGGTGGTGCGGCGCAGCCCGCCGCTCAGCCGGCCGCAGCCGACGCGCACGGCCGGCCGGCGGAAGCCCGCGCGACCCGCGGCGGGCTCGCCGCACCACCGCGCCCCCGACCCACCCCGCCAGGCGTCCGTCATAAGGCGCCCGCCACCGAAACCCCCGCGTGACGCCCGGTCGGCCCTCCCCGACCGGCGGCGACCGCCCACCCCTCGTACGCTCGGCTCATGTCAGAGGTGTACGCGGCCCGCCGAACCCGCCTCCGCGAACGCTGCACCGCGGGCGGCAGCGCGGCGGCCCTGGTCTCCCGCCCCGCCAACGTGCGCTATCTCGCGGGCGCCGCCCCGCACGGCGCCGTCCTGCTGCTGGGCGCCACCGACGACCTGCTGCTGTGCGCGGGCCCCCCGGACGACCGCCCCACGGAGGGCCGCCCCGACGAGGCACTGCGCGTACGGACCCTGCCCGGTTCCGCGGGCGACCCGGCCGTCGCCGCCGCCGGCCTCGCCGCCGCGCAGGGTGCCGACTCCCTCGCCGTGGAGGAGCACCACCTCACGGTGGCCCGCCACCGGGCCCTCCGCTCCGCCGCCCCCGGCCTGCGCCTGACCGGCCTGGGCTGCGCGGTCGAACAGCTCAGGGTCGTCAAGGACGAGGAGGAGATCTCCTGCCTGCGCATCGGCGCCGAGATCGCCGACCAGGCCCTCGGCGAACTCCTGGAATCCATCCTGGTGGGCCGCACCGAGCGCCACCTCGCCCTGGAACTGGAGCGCCGCCTGGTCGACCACGGAGCCGACGGCCCCGCCTTCCCGACCTCGGTCGGCACCGGTCCCCACTCCGGCCGCCCCGGCCACCGCCCCACCGACCGCCGCGTGGAGGAGGGCGACTTCCTCTCCGTCTGCCTCGGCGCGACCTATCGCGGCTACCGCTGCGAGATCGGCCGTACGTTCGTCATCGGCAGCTCGCCCGCCGACTGGCAGATCGAGCTGTACGACCTGGTCTTCGCCGCCCAGCGGGCCGGCCGGGAGGCCCTCGTCCCCGGCGCCTCCTGCCGGGACGTCGACCGCGCCGCCCGCCAGGTGCTGGACTGTGCCGGGTACGCCGAGGGCCTGCCGAACCTCACCGGCCACGGTGTCGGACTCGAAATCGACGAGGACCCTCAGTTGACCCCGTCGGCCATGGGTAAACTGGACGCTTGCGTGCCGGTCACCGTCGAACCGGGGGTCCACCTCCCGGGCCGGGGCGGTGTCCGGATCGATGACACGCTCGTCGTGCGCCCCGAGGCGGACGGCGGACCCGAGCTACTCACCATCACGACCAAGGAGCTGCTCGCGCTCTAGCCCCCGCGCTGAGTGCCTGCCCCGGGGTCGTCCCACGTCAGTCCAGGAGATTCCGCAACCGTGGCTTCCACGAACGACCTCAAGAACGGCATGGTGCTCAAGCTCGAAGGCGGCCAGCTCTGGTCCGTCGTCGAGTTCCAGCACGTCAAGCCCGGCAAGGGCCCGGCCTTCGTGCGCACCAAGCTCAAGAACGTGCTCTCCGGCAAGGTCGTCGACAAGACCTTCAACGCCGGTGTCAAGGTCGAGACGGCCACTGTCGACAAGCGCGACATGCAGTTCTCGTACATGGACGGCGAGTACTTCGTCTTCATGGACATGGAGACCTACGACCAGCTCATGGTCGACCGCAAGGCCGTCGGCGACGCCGCCAACTTCCTCGTCGAGGGCTTCACCGCCACCGTCGCCCAGCACGAGGGCGAGGTGCTCTTCGTCGAGCTGCCGGCCGCCGTCGAGCTGACGGTCGCCGAGACCGAGCCGGGCGTCCAGGGCGACCGCTCCACCGGCGGCACCAAGCCCGCCACCCTGGAGACCGGCCACCAGATCCAGGTCCCGCTCTTCATCACCACCGGTGAGAAGATCAAGGTCGACACCCGCACGAGCGACTACCTCGGCCGGGTGAACAGCTAACCGTGGCTGCCCGCAACACGGCCCGCAAACGCGCCTTCCAGATCCTCTTCGAGGGGGACCAGCGCGGCGCCGACGTCCTGACCGTCCTCGCGGACTGGGTCCGGCACTCCCGGAACGACACCCGGCAGCCGCCGGTGAGCGAGTACACGATGGAGCTGGTCGAGGGCTACGCCGAGCACGCGCGGCGCATCGACGAGCTGATCGCCCAGTACTCGGTCGGCTGGACGCTCGACCGCATGCCGGTCGTCGACCGCAACATCCTGCGTCTCGGGGCCTACGAGCTGATCTGGGTCGACGAGACCCCGGACGCCGTCGTCCTCGACGAGATGGTGCAGCTGGCGAAGGAGTTCTCGACGGACGAGTCGCCCTCGTTCGTCAACGGCCTGCTGGGCCGTCTGAAGGAGCTGAAGCCCTCGCTGCGCCGCGAGGAGAGCTGACCGACGAAGACGCCGGGGGCTCCGCGGCACACGTGGCGCCGCCGCCCCCGCCTGTGGGGGACCCGGGGGGCCCGAAACCCCTCCCCCCCAGCGGCGACAAAGC